>JAZNVJ010000110.1:0-8468 GCA_045592765.1 Alphaproteobacteria bacterium
TATTGATATTGATAATTTTGACTTAAATAAACATAGTGATGCAGAAGAAATATCTAATCTATTAGAGGTTTCCGGATCTACCGCTAATAATTGGTTATCAGGAAGAACTGATATTTCGAAATTAGGAAAACAGGCACTTGCTTGTCAATTAATGCTTGATTTGGTGCACACATATAATAGCATTCCTCAATCTAATATTGTTGTAAAAAAACAGGATGCTTACGAGATTTATTCGGCTTCAGCAGACGGAGAGTATAAATTATTAGCAACGACAACAAACCTAAAACTCGCGAGAACAATTAAAGAGATTCAAAAAGTGTATGAGATGTTGGTTATGAGTGAGAATTTTATATCTACAGAATTAGAAACCAGAGAATCAAATGGATATGAAGACTCTTTAATACTTCCATATAGAACAGATCTTAATAATTTAATTGATTTAATACACTATATTCAAGATGGTGTCACATTCTCCGAAAAATATGAGAATTTGTTGCAAACACCTATAGATTTCGATTTTGATGCTAAAAAATTTGAAAATACTCCAGAGCTTAAAACTGACAGCAAAGATGTTGTTTCAGAATTTATTTATCCTATACCAAGAACTTATAAGGGGCAAATTGATACAAAAAGAATTCCAGAAGGAACCCTTATCAGAAGAATTGTAAAAAAAGGTAACAAAGAGGGAATTTACGAATTAAAGAAGATTGGTGACAACATAATTTATCAAAAAGCTGGTAAAAGCTATCCTAGCATCAATGCTGCTAGTACAGACATTCTAGGATACGAAGAAAATGTCAAAGAAAACTGGTATTTCTATGATAATCTTCATAATGAATGGAAAAAATGTAAATATTTAGTTGAAGATGAATAGTATCTTAAAAATTCTCTTTTTCAGCTTTCTCTTGAGCTGTAATTGCACAGCTCAAGAGAGGTATACGATGGAAAATACAAAACTAATAGACGGCATACGCTATAATACTAATAAAGACCCCATAAATGGATTTGTATATGTCTATTATCCAACAGGAGAACTTCTTTGGGAAGCATCATATAAAAAGGGCAAATTAGATGGCGTCAGCCGTGGATACAGACCCGATGGAACTCTATATCAGGAAATAATTTATAAAAATTCAAAAGAGATAAAAAGAAACACTTATCCTCCAAATAAGCCTATCATCGTATAATGTTGTCCATTCTCCTGCAAAACTTCTTAAATTCCTCATAATTCTCAGTCCGATAATCGCATAGTATCGGCACCAGTTTCAAAAAAAGCAGCTTTTCAGGTGCTTTTTTTATTTAATCACTATAAATCTGAATAACTTCAGTTAAAAAAGGAATGGTTATATTTTCAACCTTCTCAGGATTTTGAAAAAAATCTCGCAATTCTTTTTTTATTTCTATTTGAATTACATTAGGTTGATTAAATATTTTTTGATATCGTCCGGTCAAGCCTTTTATACCACAATAATTCGGATGATTAACAATTGTTTTTAACCCGTATTTTTTAGCAATGTTGATAATATCAGCCAAGTACGGATAATTTTTTTCTTGAAATTCACCTATACCTAAACAAATATCATAATTAATATCCTGATTAAACCCATGAATATCTAAAAAATAATGCTGTTGAACATTATTTTGCACAATCCAATCTGAAATCAATGCTCTATATGGTGTAAACTTGGTTCTGATAATTGTTGATATATTATTTTGCTCACCCAAATATTTCACCAATGCTCCGGTATATAAATCTGCAATTTTTTCTTTTTTATTACAAAAACTGCGAGTAGAATGCGGAGCTGTCAAAATAAGCTTAGAATCCCGATCAATATATTTAAAAATATCCAAACTATTTTCATCACCTCGAGAATAGTTTTGCATAAAAAGTTAATTATATTTTTTTAATATTTCAATCATAAAATAATTATATATTACCTTAAGTTAATATATTATAAAAAACTTTACTTTTAATCTTTTTTAACTTATAATTCAGCTCGTACATTAGGAGAATACTTATGCTCAAACAAATAAGCAAAATCATCAAAGAATGTGGACTTATTATCCGTGATGCAAAAATCCAAAACGTTCAACTAAAGAATCAAGATCGCCGTAATCTCCTAACCGAGTATGATCTAAAAATTCAATCCATACTACAAACCAAGCTCAAAGAACTTTTGCCAGATGCATCATTTTTTGGTGAAGAAGGAGAACACAACTACCAAAAAAGCGGATATTGCTTTGTGTGTGATCCTATTGATGGTACTACAAATTTTGTAAAAGGATGCAACTTCAGCTCCATATCTATCGCCCTTCTAAAAGATGGAAAACCAATTTTAGGTGCAATTTACAATCCATATTTAGATGAGCTCTTCACTGCCGAAAAAGGAAAAGGAGCTAGCCTAAATGGCACACCTATCTGCACTACTCAAGATTCTCTAGCTAATTCATTAGTAACTTTTGGTACAGGAGTTATTGACTTAAGCGAAATTGATAGTGTTTTTGATTATGCAAAAAAATGTTTCCTTGCCTCAATTGATGTGCGCAGATGTGGCTCAGCAGCTATTGAACTATGTAATCTTGCCTGTGGAAGAATAGGCTATTTTTGCGAATTCAAACTCTCTCCTTGGGATTATTCTGCGGCCGTTTTAATTGTTCAAGAAGCCGGAGGAATTGTTAAAAGCAAAAACTTTGAAGATATTAACGACTTTTTTGCTATTCGCCAAATATTTGCTTTCGGCAATCAGCAAATATTAAATGATGCTCCCAAACCCTAATATTAATTATTTTATAAGGTATCATCATGACCAAAATCAAATATTGCATTTGGGATGTCGGACAAACGATTTATCCCTATAGCTTAAATCCCTTAAATGATTACTGCCTTGAGCAATCTTCATCACCACAAGCTTTGGCTCAAAAAGGAGGTATAAAATCTTTTGATTATAAACCTCTTATGCGAGGAGATATAAGTTTCCAGCAATTCTGCCAAGAACTTTGCGTATACAGTTATATCTCTTATAACAAACAACAAGAAAAAATCATTAATACCAAATTGCATGATGGTGTTGGCGAAATTTATCCTCAAACCATTGAAGCTATGGATATCTTAAAAAAACAAAATGTTGAAAATTGCATTTTATCCAATGCCCTGCCTAATCTTACCGGCACAACCAGCGGACTGGTACATCCTGATAACGCATTCACTTCTTTTGAACTAAAGATGCTAAAACCGGATCCTAAAATTTTTCAAGAAGTTTTACGCCGACTAAATGCCAAACCTGATGAGGTAATTTTTGTTGATGATAAAAAAACAAATGTCAATTCAGCCAAAGAACTAGGTATTCATGGTATTGTTTACAAACCGGAAACCATTTTACATAACATTCAAAATACTTTGTCACCAGCTACAAAATCTAAAAATTCTTATTCCAAATAACAAAAAAAATCGCCTTATTTTTATAAGGCGATTTTTCAAACTAAGTTAAAACTTAAATTTTTTCTACCTGAGCATATTCCAGTTCAACCGGAGTAGCACGACCGAAGATAGAAACTGAAACCTTAACTCTTGCTTTTTCGGTATCAACATCTTCAACCAAACCAACAAATGAAGCAAACGGACCATCGCAAACTCTGACCTGTTCGCCGACTTCAAAACTAACCACGGTTTGCGGACGTTCAACGCCTTCTTGCATTTGGGTAATAATGCGCTGAGCCTCAGCCTCAGTAATCGGATACGGCTTGTTACGAGCACCCAAAAAATTGCTTACATTCGGATTGTTTTTAATTAAATGCCAAGCATCATCAGTCATAATCATCTTCACCAAAATATACCCTGGAAAGAATTTGCGCTCAGAGGTAACCTTAGCTCCTTTTTTAACTTCCACAACTTCTTCAGTCGGAATCATAATATCAAAAATTTTGTCATCCATTTTTTTGATAACAGCTTGTTCTTTAATCGACTCGGCCACTTTCTTTTCGCAACCGGAGTGAACATTCACAACATACCAACGCGGATCCATCAGACTATTCTCCAAGACCTAAAATTAACTTAATACCCCACCCGAGGATTTGATCAACAAAAAAGAAAAATGTTGCGGCTATTGAAACAATCACAACCACCATTAATGATGCTTGCATAACCTCTTTTTTTGTAGGCCAAGTAACTTTTTTTACTTCTTGTTTAACTTGGCGAAAGAATTGAATAGGACTTATTTTAGCCATTTTTACCTCAAAAAATCTTCGGTGAGAACTTACCAAACACTCATATTGACTCACTAAAACATGCTTTAACCCACGTCTTAACAGGTCGCACAAGAATGTCCAACTATTGTTGGCAACAATATTAAATTATTTGTTCCGTGTCAATAGATATATTTATCCTTGCAGAATAAGCTTTACTTTTTGCCAAATTATTATATATTGTCGACAAACTTATATAATTGTAACAATTAAATTAACAAATTATGGTAACAGCTTTTTACTTAAGCATCGCTCTGAACATCGCTCTTTTAGCATTTATATGCTACAAATGGCGCTCAAAAAAACAAACTTTGGAACTTGAGGCGGTTCAACCGGAAGAAAAACAAACTCCCATTCAAGCTTCTTCAGCACCAGTCACTATGTGGAATGCTCATCTGCGTGAGTTAGCTCAGAAATGTGAAGAAAAGCTTCCGCCTGAAGAACGTGGTTTAATCAAGATTTTGATTGAACGAGAATATCCTGATTTTCCGGCAATTTTAAAAGTCGGAGATATTATGCTCAGCATTAAGCGTGAAGAATCAAACATCTCGCAATTTGAGGTCACTACTCCACGAGAGGCTTTGGTTCTAGCCCGAGACGGATATAACACTACTGCCAGATATCTGTTAGTTCCTAAAGAGTTGGAATTTGTATTGCAGCACTATAAGGCTATAAATATATATTTAGATGCCTTGGGACTGGAAACAATCAACCCTAAAAACAAGTTTTGGAGCATAAACACTTCTACAAGTTGGTATTCAGGTTGGAAACGTTTTAATTGGAATATTGATACAGCGCTCAAGCATTATAATGGATTTTTTATGACCGTTAGTGAAAAAGGATGCACGTTTGAAGTTCATCAAGCAAAAGCCAAACTCCTTCTTAAGCTCAGCGGTTGGGAACATCTCTTTTGCGAAGTATGATAACCTTTAAAAATTAATATTATGAACATTAATGTACACAACCTCTTATGGTGCTATGCGATTTTCGCATTAGTTAACCTAATTTTATCCGCTTTAATTGCTCTTCGAAGCGGCGGTGAAAACGAAAAAAGCTCAGAAAAATACTTTATACAAAGTGTTGCTTTGATAATCATTAACTGTGCCATCCTTGTTTGCAGCATCCGCTGCTTAATCATAGGATAGACACTTCATAAAAAACGGAAGCCCTCAACAGCTTCCGTTTTTTATGTTACTGTTATAAATTTCTAAATTTGAGATTACATCTTCGGGAATTACCAAATCCAACTTTTTCAATTCATCAAAACTAAATAAACCATAGTTCTCACACTTGTTAGGTTCCATAATTTTTAAATTATCCAAATTACAATCTTTGCAAATAAAATAAAAACCTCGCCATTCTCCTGAAGCAAAACAACAATCTGTTTTGTACCAAAGCTTCAATTTATCTTTAGCTACATCTATATTTATTTCTTCTTTAAGTTCTCTTATCGCAGCTATTTCTGACGTTTCTCCTTTATCAACTTTTCCGCCCGGAAAAATCCACCCATTAAACCAATTTTTTTTATTCTCTCTTATTAAAAGATATTTGTTATTTTTAATAACAATAACTCTTACAAACTCCCTCATTTTAGTGTTTTCCTCTAAAGTTATTTTCTTTTATAAATCACAATCTTTACCACAAGGCGTTGTTTCTACTTGAATATTACAATGATTAATTCCGAATTTATCCTTTAATTTATCAGCCACTATTGAAGTTATATCAACATTACAACTTTCAATATGGCACTCTAATGCAATATTATGTTCGCTTATACTCCATAAGTGAAGATGGTGCACATCTTTTACATCATCAATTTCTGAAATGAACTTTTTTATTTGTTCAATATCAACACCCTCAGGTACCGCATTCATCAATATATTAACTATTCTAGGAAACGATATGATTGATTGAAAAATCATGTAAAACGCTATCAAAAGAGCCACTATCCCATCTATGCGATATATTTCAAACCAAAGAATGCAAAGTCCTGAAATAATAACCCCTATAGAACCGAATACATCAGCCAAATTATGAATAAACACCATTTTCATATTTGTATTATGATGAGCACCTTGATGAGAAATTTTTGCCGTAAACAAATCAACAACCAGAGCCAAAACAGAAATCCAAATAATTATCATTCCATCAATTTGCTCCGGCTCGATTAAACGCCCAATACCTTCAACCAACAAATAGCAACCAGAAATAAATAGCAATATAAGATTTACAAAACCACCTATAACTTCTGCTCTTTTGAAACCATATGTATATTTTGATGATGCTTTTTTGCTTCCTATCTTAAACGCAACAACAGCAATTAATATTGATAATGCATCAGATGTATTATGAAGAGCGTCTCCTATCAAAGCAACACTGCCGGAAATAATGCCACCGATAATTTCGGCTACAGATAAAAGCATATTAATCACAAATGATAAAATCAATAAATTTACAGATTTTGCAGTTACTTCACCATGATGATGGTGGTGATGATGACAATGTTCAGACATCATAAATCCTTTCATTAATTATTGTCATATCTTATAGCAGATATCTAAACGCAACATCTCATATAAAAATAAATATGCAGTATTATTCGTAGAATCAATCTACTCAACCTTCAAAATATTTATTTAGTTTATAGCTTTGCTATTTGCTATTTCTTTATTCTTACAACATTCTAATTGCCAACCTTTAGCCGCACGATTAATCCGATCAAAATACTTAATACGAGTATCACTAGGTTTAGCAACACACCCACAGACTACAGATTTTCCAGCTCTAACAATTTCAGGAATTTCCCACGCTCTATTTTCTAATTTATAACGAGCTAAATCAGCAAAAAGCCTCGCCTCCATATAATCTCCAAAGTTAGAATTACGAACTTTAGGAGCACAGGAAAAACGTTTTAGTAAACCAACAAACTGCTCTTGATGCTCCGGTAAAACGTAGCTATCACCTCTTAATAATTGTTCAAAACTTTCTTTTACAATCGGATTTTTCCAACCACCTCCAAACAAAATTATTTCTTCAGGCATTTTCATATTATCAGGTACCAAGCTAAGAGCTTGTACCGCAACATAGGCTGCAAAATATTCAAAAGTGCGAACAGCATCTTCAAAATTAATTTTTTTATGCTCAATATATTTAAAAATTTGTTTTTTATGATAATAGGCTGGATCTCCTGACTTGGGTAATGGTGCTTCATAGTATTTTCGACCAAAATTAAACAATTCTTGCAACAACTGTTTGTTAATATTCCCTCTACGCCCAAACATTCCATCTTTGTCAAACGATTCATCGGTATGGTTACGAATATAATTATCAACATATTCATTAAAAGGGCCGGCATCTGCACCAATCAAAGCCTCTCTGTCGATAATCAAGGCAAAATTTGATGTATTACCTCCATTGTAATAAATACCATCACCTTCAGTATCTGAAATATGAGCGTTGTGTGGCGGAACCAAAGGAGCCCCATCAAAACCAAACATCAGCGGATCAGAACGAAAATCATAAACAACCGGTATTCCTGTTAAATCAGCTAACATTTGTCCAGAACCAATTTGCAAGGTATATGGCTGGCTCCCATCCACACGAGCTTTTGAAGGAGGATTATGATCAAGAGTTTTACCATGAAATCCTATTGCATCAATAGTATTTTTATCTATATTATTTTTATCACACATTTCATTGATACATTCTGCAATCTGGCGAATATAATCATCATGAATTGAAGAAAATTCAGCAACATTTTCTATCTCTACACGAGTTTTATTAAAAACTTTTGTTCTCAGATCTTCAATCCTATCTTGCATATCCTTAGAATATGGCTTGGTATAAGTACAAATATCTCGCATCACATTACCATCAAATTCTGTCATAACCAGATCTATTGCATCCATAGAATTACCTGTCATATTACCGATAATACGATACATAGGCATTATTATTTACCTCCTGTCAAATGTAGCCGCATAAGCAATTAATCATATTTTATATATGATTTTATTAAAAATAAAGCATTATTTTATAATGCAATCTATAACATTTGCTAAACTTATTGTAAATCTACGAACTAAAAAGCATTTAAATATTCATAAGTTTAAACTTAAAAAAATATCTTTTTTAAGCGTTTTTTTAAATAGCAGACTCTGTGTTACACTTGATTTGCAGTAGCACTCGTTGGCTCTTTGCCAACCGCAATGACCTCGTATCGCTCT
>JAZNVJ010000111.1:0-1935 GCA_045592765.1 Alphaproteobacteria bacterium
TGGAGCTAAAGAAATTCGCTTATTGGATAAATACACAAAGCAATTAAATATTGATAAGTTTGATTTGGCCGTAGATTTCGGATGGTATTATTTTTTAACTAAACCATTTTTCTATATTTTAGATTTTTTATATAAATTTATAGGAAATATGGGATGGGCAATTCTTTTATTTGCAGCATTATTACGTTTAGCAATGTTTCCTATAGCAAACAAATCTTTTGAAAGCATGTCTAAAATGAAAAAAGTGCAGCCTAAAATACAGGAACTGCAAGATAAATTTAAAGATGATAAAGTAAAGCTACAAACAGAAATGATGGCTTTATATCGCAAAGAAAAAATCAATCCCGCATCAGGATGTTTGCCGATGTTAATTCAAATTCCGGTGTTTTTCTCTTTATATAAAGTACTAAATATTGCTATAGAAATACGCCATGCACCATTTATCGGATGGATTAAAGATTTGTCAGCACCTGATCCTATGACGATTTCTGTTATTACTCATTTACCATTGCCTGCATTCATAGATATTGGGGTTTGGCCAATTCTTATGGGATTAACAATGTTTATTCAACAAAAATTTAACCCTAAACCGACAAATAAAGATCAAGCCAGAATGTTTGCTTTGATGCCTGTTTTGTTTATGTTTATGCTCGGACATTTTGCATCTGGTTTGGTAATATATTGGACATTAAGTAATTTACTATCAATTATTCAACAAAAATTTATTATGAAAAAAGCTGGAGTTTAGCTGTGGATTTTAGCCCCTTAGATTTTAATGAACAGCAAATTAAAGATGCAAACACTCTGTTTGCAAAGGATTGTGTATTTATGTTAGGGGTGGCAAATTTAGAACAATTACCCTTAACAGATGTCCCTGAAGTTGCTTTTGCTGGAAGATCTAATGTTGGAAAATCAAGCTTAATAAATGCTATAACCAATAAAAAAGGGTTAGCTAAAACATCTAACACGCCGGGAAGGACACAACAACTTAACTATTTTAACTTACAAGACAAGATTCACCTTGTTGATTTACCGGGATATGGGTATGCTCAAGCTCCTGAAAGCATGGTAAAACAGTGGCAAAAAGTTATTTTTGCTTATCTGCAAGGAAGAGTTAACCTTAAAAGAGTGTTGTTGCTAATTGATTCCAGACATGGGTTAAAAAAAACAGATATTGAAGTTATGGAAATGCTTGATAAAGCCGCCGTTACTTATCAAATAGTTCTAACTAAAACAGATAAAATAAGTTCTCCTGCATTGTCAAAAATTAAAAACGATATTGAAAAAGAAATCGTCAATCATGCAGCAGCTTTTACTAAAATAATAGCAACCAGTTCAGAAAAAAAATATGGACTTGAAGAAGTTAGAGCTGAGATTTGTTCTCTTATTTAAAATATATCCTCTAAAATGCATTTAAATTTATGATTTTGAGGAGAACAAGCATAAGCTCCCGCCAAAATCGTGTCGTCTGTATGCAAAAAAGAAAACATCCTTATCATATTATATTCTTTACCGTCTAATGAAATAAAAAGCATAAAATCTTTAGTTCTGCGAATAGCTTTAAACCAAATAACTTTAGGCTTAACTTCTATCGGCATTGAAGACCAATCTGAATCACCATCTTTTGTAACGACACATCCTATTTGTATCTTGCGCATATCCGGACTTAATAAACTAATTTTTGCCCAATTATATTTATTTACTCGCAACATCAGACCACATTGATCTGATGCAATGGCATTATCTAATCGCCATTTTATCGTCATTGAAAAATCACTATTTTTTGAGGTATAAAAAAAATGTCCACTATCTTTATGAATTTGATGGACATTGCTCTGCCAAAAATCTGTTTGCTCTTCTGTTTCAACAAGCATTCCTTCTTCAACAAAACAAACATTTGCTGGCTCATTATACCACTGAAAGCTTTTTAAAGAA
>JAZNVJ010000112.1:0-4230 GCA_045592765.1 Alphaproteobacteria bacterium
GTAGAAAGACGATTTTGCGTAACCCCAATCAGAGAGCTAGTATTCTTCAAGCTCAGGAGGTTCGAGCGCATAGATGCTGTTAAACTAATTGAGGGCACAACTTATTCCTTCACGAATATATTCGTCCATATATTATAATTAGTCATTCTAAGCCGATAGTTCTACTATTATATAATCTTATCAACAGGAAAATGTAATTGTTCAGAACATTAAAAAAAAGGGGCTTGGTTTCCCAAGCCCCGCCCTAATCACTAAAGACTAATGACTAATGACTAATAAAACGAATAGGGATCTATATCTACTTCTACCCGCACCCCATTAGGTACTTTAACTTTACCAAGCCATTGGCGAAGCACTTCTTGAATAGGAACATCTCGAGATGTTTTGAGCAATAAACGATAGCGATATTTATTACGCAGCATAAAAATCGGTGCCGGTGCAGGACCTAAAGTTGATACTTTATCATCATTAAATGCTGCCTGCCCTAACCATTGCGCCACTCTTTGAGTGTTATCCGGATTAGTTCCCGATACAATTATTGATGCCAATTTACCAAATGGTGGCATCTTAAGCATTTTGCGTGATTTTTTCTCCAAATTCAAAAAACCGGAAGCATCACCTTTAACCAAAGATTGTAAAACAGCATTCTCAGGATAAAGAGTTTGTACATACACCGTTCCTTTTTTTTCTCCACGTCCCGCACGTCCTGAAACTTGTGATAACAGTTGAAAAGTTCGCTCTGCCGCTCGCAAATCACCACCCATCAGCCCTAAATCAGCATCAACAATTCCCACCAATGTCAAAGCCGGAAAGTGATGTCCTTTAGCCAATATTTGCGTGCCGATTAAAATATCGATTTCCCCCTTTTCCATTTCTTTAACCACTTTCATAACCTCATTAAAGTTAGTGGTAAAATCACTGGAAAGAACTCTAACCCGAGCCAACGGAAAACGATACTTAACTTCTTCCGCCACTCGCTCTACCCCTGGGCCACAAGCCGTAAGCCCAGATTCGGAGTGACAATCCGGACAACATTCCGGCGTTTGGGTCATAAATCCGCAATGATGACAAACCAATTTTTTGGCTTTACGATGCTCCGTTAACCAAGCGGTACAATTTGGACATTGGATTCTATACCCACAATCTCGGCAAATAACCAATGGCGCATAACCTCGGCGATTCAAAAACAACATTGTTTGCTCGCCTTTATCTATATTTTCTTTAATTTGCTGCACTAAAATCGGAGCCAACCATGATACTCCCCAATCCCCCTTCAATGGCTTGTCTGTCTTCAAATCAATAATTTTAATTTCCGGCAACACTGCTTCAGCATAACGACTTTTAAGTATTAGTTCGTCATATTTACCGCTTTCAACATTAACCACCGTTTCCAAATCCGGCGTGGCAGTTGCCAATATTATCGGTATTTGCTCTATTTTGGCACGCACTACCGCCATATCTCTCCCTTGATAGTTAACTACGTCTTCTTGCTTAAAGGATTGGTCGTGGCTCTCATCAACAACTATCAAACCCAAATCAGCATAAGGCAAAAACAATGCAGAACGGGCTCCAACCACAACTTTTGCTTCACCTTCGGCAATCGCCTTCCATGTTTCTGTCCTCTCTCTCATTCCTAGTGCAGAATGCCATTTTGCCGGAGCAACACCAAAACGTTTTTCAAAACGCCCCAACCATTGACTGGTAAGCCCGATTTCCGGCACCATAATCAAGACTTGTTTACCTTGATTTATTGCCTCTGCCACCGCTTCAAAATAAACCTCCGTCTTACCGGAACCGGTAACACCGTTAAGCAGCGTAACTCTAAATCCGTTACCGATTTTCTGGCACAAGTCATCAGCTGCAACTTGTTGCTCAGACGTTAGTTTAACTTTTTGAAAACCTACAATCGGCTTAGCAAATTGCCTTTTTTGTTCAATTAATAGCGGAGATAAAACCCCAGCATCAATCATCGCTTTGATTACGGACTGTCCTACCCCTGCTCCGGCTGCAATTTCCTGCCGATTTAGAGGCATTTCCTTAAGCAAATTAATAACTCGCCATCTGGCATCTGAATTTTTAAGCTTAGCTTCTGCCAATGTTTTGCCGGACAATTCATACAAAACATTCATTTTCGGATCTTCAAACACCCCTTTGGCAGAAAGTACCATTTTAAGAACCATTCCTAATGGTGCCATATTATAAGTTGCCACAAACTCAATAAATCGTTTTAAATCAGAACTCAAGAACGGCAAATTGATTCTTTCCATTATCGGTTTAATTTTAGCATCATCAATTTTTGCAGATTTTCCAATCTTCCAAACCACTCCGATTTGGACCTCTCGTCCAAAAGGAACACGTACAATTTCGCCAAGCACAGCATCTCCGTCGATTTTATAATCAAACGGTTCACTAAAAGGTAATGGCAACAAAACTCCGACTATCAATTTTTTCTCCTTATCGGTATCCTAACCTCAAATCCGCTAAAATAAAATTTAAATCAGCAAAATCCACACAAAAAAAGAGTCTCAACCTCAAAAGGTTGAAACTCTTTCTTCTTAATCTTTGAAACCGACCCGAAGAATCTCCGGTTTATCTATGGCTAGAGTCTTTCTATATAAGTTAACTCTTCACCATCAAGGTCTCCGGTAAATGAAGATAAAAATTTAACTTCATCAAATACCTCACAGTCCTCAAGGTCGTCAAACACCATTAATGACATCGATTCAAGGGAAGCAAAGACTTGTTTTTCTTCATAGTCTGTTCTAATCACAGCAATGATCCTTGTGCCATGATTTTCTTTTTCGATAATAATTCCTTTTTCCATATTCTTATTTATTAATAACTAATTGTTGTTTTGACCCTATCAGTTTCTGCTATTTTGTCAAGAAAATATTAACTTTAATCCGCTACATTATCGTTATGAAAAGCAAAATTAATTATATCGCCTCAACTGAGGTATGTGAATTAATCGCTCGTTGGCAAATCTGGCTGCGAGATGTTAGGCGTTATTCTATGCATACCTTAGACGCATACAGCCGAGATTTATCATTTTTTTTCAACTTTTTATCTGATTACATTAATCACATACCGCAAATTAATGATTTAGAAGATGCTGACATTCGCACTTTTCGAGCCTATTTAAGTCAACGCAACCTCAAACATCTCGAAAAATCTTCTATTTCTCGAGAGCTCTCATCACTAAAAAGTTTTTTTAACTGGCTAATTCGTAACAAAATTATCAAAAATACTGCCATTAGTATTATTTCTTCACCCAAACAAAACCAAATTTTGCCTAAGGCTTTAGACGTTGACGATACTTTTAATGTTTTGGATATTGCTCAAGATTTTGCCAAATCAGAGTGGCAAGGACTTAGAGATGTCGCCATTTTAACAATATTATACGGATGTGGTTTGCGAATTTCTGAAGCCTTGTCACTCAATCTTGGCGATATTGACCATAACAACTTCCTCAAAATCAAAGGCAAAGGTAACAAAGAACGCTTGGTACCTGTTTTGCCGGTTATCAGAGAAAAAATAAATGCCTACCTTGAGGCCTGCCCCTATAATATCAAACAAGGAGAAGCCTTGTTTTTAGGAGCAAGAGGTGAGAGAATCAGCCCCCGTATTGTACAAAGGACTTTAGAAAAGATACGAGGCTATCTTGGACTTTCAGACAATTTGACTCCACATGCCTTGCGCCACTCTTTTGCGACTCACCTTTTAGCAAATGGGACCGATTTAAGAACACTGCAAGAATTGTTGGGGCATGCGTCCCTATCCACCACCCAACGCTACACCGATGTTCAAATCGAAACCTTAAAAAAAGAATATCACAAAGCTCATCCGCTAGAAAAGTAAGTACAAAAAAAACCGACTCAACAGCCGGCTTTTTAACATCATTTATCTTACTTGAGTTTTTTCTCAACAAACTCTTCATGTTTCTTTGACTTTTTATCATACTTTTTCAAAGTCAATTTTTCAGGATGAGTTCTAGGATTTTTTTCTGCCAAGTAAAATGTACCTGTACCAGCTGTACTTTCCAATTTGATTTTAACTTTTACTGCTTTTGCCATTGTTATATACTCTTTTTAAACATTAAGATTAAAACATTTAGGCGTAATATACATTTTTTTGCGCCTCTGTCAACAATATTTTGCAAAATAATTATCATTTAAGCAACTTTTGCGCAATTTTCTCTTCTAAAACACTATCTTTTCTAGATTCTTTACC
>JAZNVJ010000113.1:0-2724 GCA_045592765.1 Alphaproteobacteria bacterium
TTTAGCAATGCCATCTTTATCCAGTTTTCCATCACTTCTAAGATCGCTTTCGCTATCATAAAATGCTATTACCAAGCTACCGTCCGGCATTCTTCTTTTTTTGATGCATTTTTTATCTATACGCATAATGCCAGCACGAGCAAGTAAGGCTTTTTCACCCTTACTGATACTGGTAGTTTTTTTTCTATCCGGAAGATAGGATGAAAAATTTGTTTGTCCATCACCCAATTCATCACTGTCTTCATTATCAGAATCTGTCTCAGAACTACCATTATATTCGCCATTGCGATTATTGCCATTAACCCTATCGTTTTTTGTGTTATCTGAGGCTTCTATTTCTACAACTCGATTACTATTAAATTCTTCTTCGATTTGTTTTATTTCAATTGCATCTTGCAATGCGGGATAAAAACAGTCTATTTGTTCACGGAGTTTGTTTAGTTCGGCTTGTAATTTTGGATCATTAGGATTGGATTCTAATTGTTTAGATACCGCATCAAGTTTTTCTATATTGTCCAGATATTCGTTATAACCATCTTTGTTAAATAATTCTTCTTGCAATTCTTTTAATGTTTTATTTTCATATGCGGAATTGTCTAAATGTTGTTTATGAAGTTCTTCAAAAGAACCAAGTTCGCTGCCATCATTATCAACTACTTTTATATTGTTTACATCTGCATAGTCGTTAATTTCCAGTCCGTTATCTTTGAAAAATTTGGCGAAAGTGTAAAATTGATGTTCGGTGATATTTCCGTCATTAGTTATTGTAAATGATGATTTGTCGTTAAATGCTATATTAAGACCGCTTCCTCCTAAGTTCTTAAGCTTGAAGAAAACACCATTTTCTGATGTTTCAAGAGAAGAAACATTTATGCCATTGTTTTCTTGCCATTGGTAAGAGGATGTTTCTACCATTAAGTTTGATAGAAAATTGAAAGCTTTTAATTGTTCCGGATTATCTTTAACTTTGTCATAAGCTTCTTTTATAGATGATATTTGCTTATAATCCAGTCCGGCTAAAACATCTAACGCTTCATATCGTTGCTCTATGTTTGTATTAAGTTTACGATATTTATTTTCATTATTAATAATTTTAAGGACATCTTCTCTGTCGCGAGGATTGTCGGCTCGTTTTTGTAATTCTTCTTCAACGGATTCTTTAGTTTGTCCATGGTCAAAATTCCCAGTAGCCAGAGCTTTTTGAAGTTGCTCTGTTCTTGTTTTTAGATTATCTTTATATTTTTGGACAATCTCATTTTCTATAATTTGAACTTGGGTTAAATATTTATTTTTTTCTTCCGGAATAGTGCTGGTTATAGATTTTGATTGTAGCTCCTTTAGTTGTTCGCGTAATTTTTGTATTACTAAGTCAAAACAAGAGTCGTTCATATAATCGTTATGGCTGTTTTCAATAGCTTCTAGTTCTGCAAGTTCTTGTTGCATCATATCCCAAGAGCTTTGATTTTGTGATACAGATTCAAATTCTTCTGATTCCAGAATTTTTATTATATCATTATCATCATCTTGGTTTGTTTTTGAATATCTGATTTTTGTTATTTCAGCCATAGCTGTATTCCTTAACATAAAGAATTATTGTGCTTGTTTTTATATTAGCGCAAAACGGAGATAAAATCAACTGTTTTTGTCTAATAAAATATAGAGCTTGTTTATTAGGGTTTGTATCATATATGTATTTATAAATCTTTAACTTTTTTGACAAAATATTGTTATGATTTATTTGAGAATGTTGACAAAAGCAAAATCGTCAAAATTTACTTGAAAATAATCTAAAAAATGTTAAGTTATTAGGCGATAATTTATATGCCCGTGCGGGGCGGTCCGCACATAGATAACCTATTATAGGAAGGATAAAAATATGACAATTCGCGTTGGTATCAACGGTTTCGGACGTATTGGCCGTTTGGTTTTTCGTGCCGCTCAAAAAAGAGATGATGTTGAGATTGTAGCAATCAATGATTTGATTGATGTTGATTATATGGCTTATATGCTCAAATATGACACTATGCACGGCAGATTTGACGGTACAGTTGATGTTAAAGACGGTAAATTGGTTGTAAACGGTAAGGCTATTCGTGTTACTGCCGAGAAAAACCCTGCAGATCTTAAATGGGGTGAAGTTGGTGCTGAATACGTTGTTGAATCAACAGGTTTGTTCCTTACTAAAGAAAAGGCACAAGGACACATTGACGCTGGTGCTAAATATGTGGTTATGTCTGCTCCTTCTAAGGATGATACTCCGATGTTTGTTTGCGGTGTGAACACAGATTCTTATGTTAAAGGAACTCAATTTGTTTCTAATGCTTCTTGCACCACAAACTGCTTGGCTCCAATTGCTAAAGTTTTGAATGATGTATTCGGTATTGAAGATGGTTTGATGACAACCGTTCATGCTACAACCGCTACTCAAAAGACTGTTGATGGTCCGTCTGTAAAAGATTGGCGTGGTGGTCGTGCTGCTGCCGGTAATATTATTCCTTCTTCTACCGGTGCGGCTAAAGCTGTGGGTAAGGTTATTCCTGCTTTGAACGGTAAATTGACAGGTATGTCAATGCGCGTTCCTACATTGGACGTTTCAGTTGTTGACTTGACAGTGAACTTGGCTAAGCCCGCTACATATGCTGAGATTTGCGCAGCTATGAAAGAGGCAGCTGAGGGCGAGTTGAAGGGTGTTCTTGGTTACACAGAGGATACTGTAGTTTCTTC
>JAZNVJ010000114.1:0-5819 GCA_045592765.1 Alphaproteobacteria bacterium
TGAAGAAACTAGAATAAAAAAGGATTTAAAAAAGAATCGTAGCTTTGTTCCAATAAAAATTAAAGATACTTTATCGTGGGAAGAAGTGGCGAGAATCCAGCTTAGTCTTCCTGATTTGCCTGGAATTATAATTGATGAAGGTCTTAGTCGTTCTTATCCTTATGCGGATAAAACGGCTCATCTTGTAGGATATGTTTCTTCGGTTGGAAGTAATGATGTTAAAGATGATCCTTTGTTAGAAGTTCCTGGTTTTAAGATAGGAAAATCTGGGGTTGAAAAGTTTTATGAAAAAAATTTGCGAGGTAAAGCTGGCAGTTTGAAACTGGAAGTTAATGCTATCGGGAGAATTATGAAAGAAATTGAGCGAATAGATGGAATTTCTGGAAAACGAGTCGAATTAAGTATAGATATAAGGTTGCAAAAGAAAGCCTATGAATTGTTTGCTGAAGAAAGTGGTGCAGCAATATTATTAGATGTTAATACTGGAGAAATACTATCCTTTGTATCGGTTCCGTCTTTTGATCCAAATATTTTAACTCAGGGATTAAGCGTTAAAGATTGGGAAGATTTAAATAAAAATGAAAAGAAGCCATTAATGAACAAAGCTGTATCTGGTTTGTACTCTCCTGGTTCTACGTTTAAGATGGTGGTTGCGTTAGCGGGATTGGAACATGGGGTTATAAATGTACAAAGTAAAAGTTTTTGTTCTGGAAAAATATCTTTAGGAAACCATGCTTTTCACTGTTGGAAAAAAGAAGGACATGGGTATGTTGATGTTGTTCAAGCACTGCAGCATTCTTGCGATGTTTTCTTTTATGAAACAGCACAAAAGTTAGGAATTGATAAAATAGCAGAAATGGCTCGTAGATTTGGTCTGGGGGAAAAGACAAATATTGGTTTAGAAAATGAAAAAGAAGGTTTAATTCCTGATAGTGCGTGGAAACTACGCCGTTTTGGTGAAAGCTGGCAGCAAGGTGAAAGTTTGATTTCTGGAATTGGACAAGGATATATATTAACCACCCCTATTCAATTAGCAACGATGACAGCAAGAATTGCAAATGGTGGATATAAAGTTGTTCCAACGTTTAGTAAAGTAAGCGGAGATGAAAAACTAGAAAAAATGCCTATAAGCTCACACAATATTTCTTTGGTAAAGCAAGGAATGTTTGATGTGGTTAATGCACAAGGAGGAACAGCTTATTGGTCTAAATTTAATTTTGATGGAATGAAAATGGCCGGAAAAACCGGAACAACACAAGTGCGTAGAATTACTATGAAAGAAAGACAAAGCGGGATAATTAAACAAGAAGATTTGCCTTGGAAATATAGAAATCATGCTTTGTTTGTGGGATTTGCACCATATGATAATCCTAAATATGCCGTAGCTGTTTTAGCGGAACATGGAGGAAGTGGATCTGCTGTTGCTGCACCAATAGGGGGAAAACTATTGCTTGAAGCTTTAAAATTAGATGCAGCATCTACTAAATAAAGGAAAATAAAATGTATAAATTTTATGAAAGTAGTTTTAAAAATCAGCCGCCAAGTTTTAGAGAAAAATTACAAAACATTAGTTTGTTTTATGTTTTGTTAATATTAATGTTGGCTGGTATTGGGACAATAATGCTTTATTCTGCGGCTAATGGAAATTGGAATCCTTGGGCGATAAATCATCTCATTCGTTTTGGAATGGGGGTGGTCGTAATGCTGACTTTAGCGTTGGTAGATTTAAGATTATTTTTGCGTTATGCTTATTTATTTTATTTTGCTGTTTTAATTTTATTGTTAATTGTAGAAATTGGTGGTCACGTAGGAATGGGTGCACAACGCTGGATCAATTTGGGATTTATGAAGTTGCAACCATCTGAGTTGATGAAGATTGCATTGGTTATGGCTTTAGCTAGATATTTTCATTCCAGATCTTTGCAAACAATAGAAACAACTAAAGGTATAATTATCCCTGCTCTAATGGTTACGATTCCTGCGGTTTTGGTGATGACTCAACCTGATTTGGGAACTGCTTTAATGCTTATTTTTACTGCGAGTGTAATATTTTTTGTAGTAGGTGTTCAATTGTGGAAATTTGGGGTGGTCTTGCTTAGTGTGTTAGGAGCACTGCCTGTTGTTTGGGGGTTGTTACATGAATATCAACGAAATAGGGTGTTGACATTTTTAAATCCAGAGAGAGATCCTCTTGGAGCCGGATATCATATTATTCAGTCTAAAATTGCATTGGGATCGGGAGGTGTTTTTGGTAAAGGTTTTTTGAAAGGCACACAAAGTCATTTGAACTTTTTACCAGAAAAACATACAGATTTTATTTTTACAATGCTTTCTGAAGAATTTGGAATGGTAGGCGCAGTATTTGTGGTTGTTTTAAATTTACTTTTGATTGTTTGTAGCTTTGCTTTTGCTTTGCGTTCAACTAGTTATTTTGGTAAATTAGTAGCAATAGGTTTGGCTACAAATTTTTTCCTTTATGTGGTTATAAATATAGCAATGGTATTAGGTTTGATACCTGTAGTTGGAATTCCCTTGCCTTTAATTTCTTATGGCGGAACGGTTATGCTGTCGGTTATGGCAAGTTTTGGAATAATTCTTTCAGTAAACATTAACCGGAATATTAATATCGGCAAGGATTAATTTATTCTTGACCTTATAAAATAATTTATTTATAGCTTTTAATAGCTATAAAATTATTAATTCTTTAAATTTAATCAATTATGGAAAATTTAGAATCAAAAGTAAGAGTTTGCAATAATAGTATTTTGCAGATTCTGACTCCTAATGACCCGGCTCAGTTGCAACTGTTTGGCACAACAAAATATAGTGTCAAATGTTTGCGATACGATAAGGTTTGGAGGAGTAAAGGCTACATTAAAGTTCAAGAATCGGGAAAGCTAGGGCTTTTTGATCGGAACGCCAAGGAAGTATTGCCAATTAAATTTGACAATATTCAGATTTATGAAAGAGGATTTATTTGTACTGAAGGTAATCTATCTTTTTTTTACAATCTAGATGGCTCAAAAAGGATATTTTCTGAGGCATGTGTGGAGATGTATTTTCCAAAACATAAGATGGTGTTGCTTTGTCGGTTAGGTATGGTTAATCCGTTTGTTTTAGCATATGAAGATGGTGAGTTAATTTATCACGAGGGCTTTGATTCTTATATAGATCTTCCAGATAAATTGTTGTTACGTAAAGGCGTTGAACAGAGAAGGTTGATGTATAATAAGAAAACAGGCGAAATATCTTGGGTGTGGAGTGTAACTTATCGTCTTGAAAATAAAGATTCTGAGGCGATAGTGTACAAAACAAAGGGTAAAGAAGGTCTAATCTTAAGATCTGAAAACGAATACAAGGAAATCATCAAGCCTAAAGCGTATAAGAAGATAGAAGTTTGTAAGCTAAAAAGGGAAAAAAGTTATAACTTCGATCTTCCGTATCGCATAAAAGTATCTCGCAACAACAAAACAGGTATTGTGGATTGGAAAGGAAAAGTTTTTATCCCATGTGTATATGATGTAATATATGAACTTGAAAACTTTGGCATTGTCGTTGTAAAAAATGAGAAAAAAGGACTGGTTACACACAAAAAAGTATTATCTTGTCGCTATGATAAAATAGAAAGCTCGATAAGCTTTAATGATGAAGAACGTTTTTTGGTTTGTAAAAATGATCTTTGGGGTGTGGCCAGCGATGCGGGCGTTGATAAAATAATTATTCCTATCAAATATTCGTTCGTTTCAGAAGAGATGCGAGGGTTTAATTCTCTTTGCGGTTATGAGATTAGGGTGAAAGGAAAATGTGGGTTCTGTGATTTTAACGGAAAACAAGTTGTGCCTCCTCTGTATGGTTCCGTAGATGTAATCAAACAATATTCTGAAGCTAAAGCATTTTTAAAACTGAGAATGTTTGGTGAAAATAGAAGAAAAGGGATAGCGACTCTTGACGGAAAAATTATTATTCCGGTAGCCTATAAACGGGTTGAATTGCACGGTAATGAGTTCATAGTGCAAAGTGAGTTCGGATGTGGATTGTTTTCTGTTGAAGGCGAAAAACTACTTCCGGATGACTATGATAACATTCAACAAATAACCAAAGATTTTTATCGAATAGGTCATGATGGAAAATATGGTGCATATTTTGCCAAAAAAAGAAAAATGGTTATTCCGATAGAATATTCGTGGGTTGATGTTGATAAAAAAGGATATCTTTTTGGGCAAGTTCCTTTTATGCGAATCACCATGTAGTTGTAGTAAAAACCGCATCTTATGATGCGGTTTTTTTCTGCTTGGTTGTTAGTTTTTTAAATGCTTCAGCAAGGTTTAAGCTTTTAGTTTGATGTAAAATTTGTGCCAGTGTTCCGTCAGCTTTTATCTCACCCTTGTCCATAATGATAATTCTATCTGCAATAGTTTCAGCTTCATCAAGTAAGTGGGTAGAAATAAGAATGGTTTTATTTTTTCCCATAGCTTTTATGGTTTTTTGAATGTGCTCTTTTTGGTTAGGATCTAATCCGTCAGTCGGTTCATCCAGTAATAAAACGGGAGGATCGGTTACAATGCTTTGGGCAAACCCAACTCGGCGTTGATATCCTTTAGATAAAGTTTCGTTTTTTTGATTTAAAACTTCATTTATTTGAGCGAGGTTAATGGCTTCATTTATTTGAGAAGAAGAAGCTCCTTTTAACCCGCCGATATAATTTAGAAAATTTTTTACCGTCATATCCGGATATAAAGGAGATCCTTCGGGTAAAAAGCCAATATTTGCTTTACAATTTAGAGGTTGTTTACAAATGTCACAATCCATAATCAATATTTCACCGCTATCAGGAGCAAGGTATCCGGCAATCATATTCATTAAGGTGGATTTTCCGGCTCCATTGGGTCCAAGCAAAGCAATAACACCATTTTTTAAGTTAAAAGATACGTTGTTTACGGCTTTAATATTGCTAAATCTTTTTGATAAATTGCAAATGCTTAAATTGTATGACATAGGCTAACCCTTGTTTATTTCATATAATACGATTGCGGCTGCAGTGGCAACATTTAGGCTTTCTACTTTTTCATTCATGGGTAGGCGAATGGTAATATCACAATTTTCTTCTACTAAACGACGCATTCCTTTGCCTTCAGAGCCCATAATTATAGCATTTTTTCCGCCTTTTTTTAGTTCAGAAATAGTGGTTTTTGCATATCCATCCATACCAATGGTCCAAAAACCGGCATCTTTGAGTTGTTTTATTGCTCGAGAAAGGTTTGTGACTCTGATGATGGGTAAGTGTTCTATCATTCCGGCAGAAGCTTTAGCCATAGATCCGGTTTCTTGAGGAGAGTTTTTGTCTTGGATGATGAGGGCAAGAGTGTTAAAGGCAACAGCCGAACGAATAATAGCTCCAATATTTTGTGGATCGGTTACTTGATCTAAGATTAAAACGTGGCAATTTTCCAATTCGTTGGCTGTATTTATAATATCTTCAATGGAAATTGCGGGCAGTTCACTACAAATAGCTGCAAAGCCTTGATGTACCGAATCGGTAGGCAGAAGTTTATCAATTTCTTTGCGTTCAACAATTTGGATGTTTATTTGTGAGTTGATTTTTTTTATCTCTTCAAAATTTTCTTTGGTACAAAGAAGTTTTGATATTTTGCGACGAGGGTTTTTTATGGCAGCTAATACAGCGTGTCTGCCATATAAGATTAAATTGTTTTTACTTGATGTTGTTTTTGCCATCAGCCGATAACCTTTCTTAGAATACCATCATTGTTTTTGAGCAGATTTTGGGCGTTTGCAATGCTGCAATTTTTTATTGCCATTAC
>JAZNVJ010000115.1:0-7413 GCA_045592765.1 Alphaproteobacteria bacterium
ATTAGCTCGATTGTTTAATGAACGTGCGGTGTAATATGAAGAAGGATTATCTATGGCAGAATTTACTTTGTTTCCGGTAGAAAGACGATTTTGCGTAACCCCAATCAGAGAGCTAGTATTCTTCAAGCTCAGGAGGTTCGATCGCATAGATGCTGTTAAACTAATTGAGGGCACAACTTATTCCTTCACGAATATATTCGTCCATATATTATAATTAGTCATTCTAAACCGATAGTTCTACTATTATATAATCTTATCAACAGGAAAATGTAATTGTTTATTATCTTCTTGTTAATTGCGTAATATTCCAAATAAACAAAACTTTACTTTTATTTTAAAGAGTTGTATGGAGAAAGTAGTGCTTAATTATTTAATTTATAATAAAAAAATTATGGATGTAATAGACAATATCAGGTATGCAAACGAAAAGTTTGCTGGACATGGTTTTAATGCCATTGAGGTAACAGTAAAGAGAGAAGGTAAAAAATGTTTACCGATGCACCTCAATGCCGGAGGACTGCTTGTAGCACTTAAGGCTGGTGTGATTGTCAGGTTTGAAAAACCGGGAAAAAAAGACACGGAGAATCTTTTGGAGCAGGTCAAATTGCTTCAGCTTTCGGAAGAAGATGCAAAAGTGCTAATTAACAGTTTATCCCAAATGGTAGATGAGCAGTATCAGGAGAATTTTAGAGAGATTCTTTTGAAGTAGCTTGATTGAAGGCGAGTAACCAATTAGTTACTCGCTTTTTTTTGTGCTGATTTTAAAATTTGGCACGTATTTTGCATATGTTATTTCGAATTGATTTTATTTATCCGATGATTGGGGAAAATATAAATGGATAATACAAATTATATAGCTCTTTCCAGACAAATGGCTCTGTGGAAACAAATGGATATCTTGTCTAATAATATGGCAAATATGAATACTGCCGGTTTTAAGCAAGATGAAGCTTTGTTTACTTCTTACATGGTGCAAACACCAGAGGCTCAAGGTATTGGTTCTACACCTCTTTATTTTACCGAAGATTTTGGCAGTTTTCAAAATTTTGCCGAAGGGGCAATAATAGAAACCGGTAATGTTTTTGATGTTGCTATAAAAGGTGATGCATTCTTTTGTATCGAAACCAAAGCAGGTGAGATGTATACTCGCAAAGGTCAGTTTTCATTAAATTCTGAGGGAATGTTGGTAACCGGAGATGGTGATGTTGTTCTTTCAGAAAATAATGAACCATTCTTTTTTGCCCCCGGAGAAACCGAAGTTACAATTTCTAAAACCGGTGATGTGATGACCGAAAATGGGATTATCGGTCGTTTGAAGTTGGCAAGATTTGAAGATAATCAAAAGTTGCTTAAGGTTGCCGGTACAATGTTTGAAAATGTAGATGGTAATGCAATAACAATCGGTGCAGATAATGCCATTGTTGAGCAAGGAGCAATAGAAAAATCTAATGTTAATGCCATTGAAGAAATGACACGTTTAATCAACGTTCAACGTTCTTATGAATATGTTCAACAAATGATAGATGAAGAACATGAGCGTTTGTCTAATACAATTTCAACCTACGCACAGCTGGCGTAATATTTATAAAGGGGAAATACAATGAGATCTTTACATATTGGTGCAACCGGAATGCTCGCTCAGCAGACCAATGTTGATGTGATTGCCAATAATATTGCTAATATGAACACTACCGCTTATACAAAGCGCAGAGCAGAGTTTAATGATTTGTTATATCAAAACATTATTCGTCCGGGTGCAGCTTCTACAGCAGACGGAACAGTTGTTCCGTCAGGTATTCAGCTTGGTTTGGGTGTCAGAACGGCTGCAGTTTATCGTATTACCGAAGGCGGAGGATTAACCAATACCGGTAATGATTTGGATCTGGCAATCAGAGGAAGAGGATATTTCCAAGTTGAGCTGCCTGAGGGGAAAGGTATTGCTTATACCAGAGATGGTGCTTTTCAACGTAATGGTGATGGGGTGATTGTTACCCATGACGGCTATGTTGTGCAACCGGAAATAACAATACCGGATGATGCGGTTGAAATTTATGTAAATAATTCCGGTGAAGTTTGGGTTAAGCAAGATGGCGAAACAGATGAGATTAATGTCGGACAACTTGAGCTTGCAACTTTTGTAAATGAAGCCGGTTTAGAGGCAATCGGTAATAATCTGTTTACAGAGACGGAAGCATCGGGTGCTCCGGTTTTGGATAATCCGGATAGTGAGGGTTTTGGCTCAGTTTTACAGGGTTATCTTTCTACTTCTAACGTTAATCCGGTTACCGAAATTACAGAGTTGGTTTCTGCTCAACGTGCATATGAAATGAACTCAAAAATAATTTCCACCTCTGATCAAATGTTAAACACTATCAATCAGTTGAAGTAAAAAGATGATTAAACTTGGGATATACATAATTGCATTGTTTGGATTTTGTGGTTTGGCACAAGCATCGGTTTTGCTTGATGAAAGAGATTTTTGGGCTGCATTGCAAAATGAGTTTGTAGAACAAGGCAGAGAGGAAAATGTTGAATTTGAGTTTTTTGGTGGGCAAACATCTTTTGTGTTTGAAGAAGCAGGTAAAGCCAAAATTATGATATCCCAACTAAAGATTGATGATGAGCAAGGACGTTTTTCCGGTAAGGTGGAAATTTTTGCCGATGGTAAATTATCTGATACAACAGTTCTTAGCGGAAAATTTTATGTTTTGGGTGAGGCGTATGTTCCGGTGGCAGATATTGCCAAAGGGGAGGTTATTAAAGATAGTATGTTGGAGCTGAAAGAAATCAGACTTAACCGAGTTAAAGATACTAATATTATATCTGCAGATAAACTAATCGGCAAACAAGCTAAGAAAAAACTTAAAGCCGGTAAATTGGTGAGTGATAGAGATATCGGTGATGTTGTGGTGATAAAAAGAGGTGATTTGCTAACTTCAGTATATAAAAAGAAAGGTTTACAAATAACCGCACAAGTAACCGCTTTGGAAGATGGATATAAAGATCAAATAATTGAAGTAGAAAATACCAAAAGCACTAAAAAGTTTACAGCCAGAGTGGTTGATGCGCAAACAGTTGAAATTGTAACGGAATAATAGTTGGGGAGCTATTAATATGTTAAAGATAAATAAAACTATAATAAGAGGAACAGTGGTTTTAATGATGGCAACTTCATTATCCGGTTGCGGATTTTGGTCCAGATTAAAAAGAGTCGGACAAGAACCGCCATTATCACCGATTGTAAATCCGGTAGATGCGGCAGGATACCATCCGGTATCAATGCCAATGCCTGAAGTTGCAACAGGCGAATCGGCACCTAATTCTCTTTGGAAAAAAGGTTCAAGCGGATTTTTTAAAGATCAAAGAGCATCAAAAGTCGGAGACATTATTACCGTTAAAGTATCTGCCAAAGATACCGCTTTAATGGAAAATGAAATGGAACAAAATCGAGATGATAACTCAGATTCTTTAGGAATAGGTTCGTTTTTCGGATATGAGAGTTATTTAGATAAAATTTTACCTGGAGCTGCAGATAAAGATAATTTGGTAGATATTAATTCTAATAGAGAAATTTCTGCCGATGGTAAGGTTGATCGTAAGGAAAAGATTGATATGACAATGGCGGCGACCGTAACTCAAGTGTTGCCAAACGGAAATTTGGTTATTGAGGGCACTCAAGAAATCAGAGTGAGCTATGAAGTAAGGCAATTAATGGTGAAAGGAATTATTCGCAGAGCAGATATAACTTCTGACAACACTATCGAGTCCAGCAAAATTGCTGAGCTTAGAGTTTCCTATGGTGGTGAAGGCGTAATTTCAGATGTTCAGCAACCTCGCTATGGGCGTCAGATATTGGATATCGTAGCTCCATTCTAGTAAGGGAAGTTTGTCTGGAGGCTTTCTAAAGTAGCTAGCTGCGCTCTCAGAAAATTCATGTACTTCTTTGTACACTAAAATTTTCTTTGCCTTGCTATCCACTTTATAAAATCCACCATTCAAACTTCCGGAAGTATGATATCCGGCTTAGCTAATTACTTATTATTGTGTCAGATTTTAAGAAAAAGTCTCCCCAATTTTTTCTTAAATTAATAGTTCCAGAAGGAACTTATTTTCCCCAACGAACCTGTTTTGATTTTTCCCCAATCATCAAAGCAGGTTCTTTTTTTTGGTGGATTAATTAAGATAGTAGTTTAAATGCAAAAATATGTTGATATATTTAACTTGTGTTAAACTTTTTTATAAGGAAGCTTAAATGAATACTACCGAAGATCAAATCAAAAGTGCTGAAGAAGAAGCAAATTTGTTATCTGGTTTTGCCGAAGCTTTATCAAAAGCATCGACAAGTAATGATGAACAATTGAAATTGCTTACTTTGGATGAAAATTTGAAGTTGTGGGTAGGGATAGAAACATCGCTGAAAAGCGCAAAGAATTTGCTTCCACAAGAAATTAAAGAAAATTTACTTAAACTATCTAAATATGTAGAACGCTTAACTTTGTCAAAAGGTGTAGCTATGAGCAAAACTGATTTTGATAGTTTGGCAAATATTAATTTGCAAATATCTGAAGGTTTGTTGGCTGTAGTTAGAAACTCGTTGGCAAAAGAAGAAGCTTTTTCATTACTTAAATGTGCGATTGATCTTTCTAACGCTCATGAAAGTAACAATTCCAGTGATTTGGTTAATGCGTTGGAAAACAATTTGCAACTTTGGGTTTATATTAAAACCTTGGCGAAAGATAAAAGTACTAAATTGCCGGAAGAAACAAGATCTAATTTGATTAAGTTGGCTGATTATGTATCTTCTAAGACCTTAGAAATAGGTCGAGATTTAGATAATGTTAATTCTGCTACAATTGAAAGTATGATTAATACTAATTTGCAAATTTCTGAAGGACTTATCAGTAGTCAGAAAATTGCTTAATTAGCTAAATCTTATATTATGCCGCTCGTTTAGGGCGGCATTTTTTTATGCACATAATGTTTATCACAGTTGTAAAAATTGATTATAGCCACTATAAAATAATTATTGCTAAATGGAGATATGTTAATGATTTTTTCTAAATTTGAACGATTAGTAGCAAGACGTTATTTGCGAGCCAAACGCAAAGAGGGATTTATTTCGGTAATTACCGGCTTTGCTTTTACGGGAATTGCGCTCGGGGTGGCGACATTGATTATTGTGATGTCGGTAATGAATGGGTTTAGACATGAACTACTTGGAAGAATTTTAGGAATTAACGGACATATAGGGATTATGGCTCCTTTAGGATATCCGTTTAACAACTATAAGCAAGCTGTAGAAGATTTGAGCGAAATTGAACATGTTAAATTGGTTATTCCGATGATTGAAAACCAGTTATTGGTATCAGCCGGAAAATCTGCCGAAGGAGCAATGGTTAGAGGAGTGAGTGCCGAAGATTTACTCAAAAAGCCAATTTTGCAACAGGCTTTTAAAAAAGTTAATATGGAAGATTTTATCGGTGATAATGTAGTTATGGGAATTCGTCTGGCTACTAAGATGGGCGTTGTTCCGGGAGATAAGATTACATTGATATCACCAAATGGTAAGATTACAGCTTTTGGTACTGTTCCAAGAATGAAGTCTTATCAAGTAATTGGCACTTTTGAAGCCGGAATGTATGAATATGATTCAAATTTTATTTTTATGCCTTTAGAAACAGCACAAACTTATTTTGGGCTTAAAGGAGCAGTTACCGGAATAGATGTTACGATAGATGATGACAAATTACTTATGCCGGTTAGACGGTCAATTGAACGTAGTGTAAGTGGCAGCGGGGCATATGTTTATGATTGGAAGCAAACCAATGCTGCATTTTTCAATGCGATTGATGTTGAGCGTAATGTAATGTTTATTATTCTAACTTTAATCATTTTAGTCGCTGCTTTTAATATCATTACCGGATTAATTATGCTGGTTAAAGATAAAGGTAGAGATGTTGCCGTATTGCGCACTATGGGAGCTACCAAAGGTATGATTATGCGTATCTTTTTTATGGATGGAGCTTTTATCGGTTTTGTCGGAACAACTTTAGGGCTGATAATGGGGTTGCTGTTTTGTCATCATATTGAAGCTATACGCCAAGGACTGCAAAATCTGATGGGAAGAGATTTATTTTCGGCTGAGATTTATTTCTTATCTAAATTGCCGGCAAAGGTTGATAATATGGAAGTTTTGACGGTTGTGCTAATTTCTTTGTTGCTGTCTTTTTTGGCAACATTATATCCGGCATATCGTGCAGCAAAAATGGATCCGGTGGAGGCTTTGCGTTATGAGTAAAAATACCCCGATTTTAGAATTGAAAAATTTACATCGTTCGTTTAAGCAAGGCGGGCAAAAACTGGAGGTTTTGCGAGGTGTTAACCTCAAGATAGGTAAGGGTGAGGTGGTTGCGCTTATCGGGCCTTCAGGTGCCGGAAAATCAACAATGTTGCAAATTACCGGACTTTTAGATCAGCCAACCGGTGGTGAAATATATCTTGACGGGCAAAAATGTTCTAAAAGCAGTGATGCAATGCGTACATTATTGCGCCGAGATTATTTGGGTTTTGTTTATCAATATCATAATCTGTTGCCTGATTTTGATGCAACCGAAAATGTGATGTTGCCTTTATTAATAGCCGGAGTTACTCCTGCTTTAGCAAGGAATAGAGCTGAAAAATTGCTGAAACGTTTAGGGCTTGCGAAGAGACTTAAACATCGTCCGGCAGAATTATCCGGAGGTGAGCAGCAACGTGTGGCTATAGCTCGAGCTTTGGCTAATACTCCAAAATTGCTTTTGGCAGATGAGCCGACCGGTAATCTTGATCCTAAAACCTCAGCGGCAGTTTTTGCTGAGCTTATTGCAATTGTTAAAGAAACCGGACTTTCGGCTTTGATTGCAACCCATAATATGGAGCTTGCTAAGCAGATGGATAGAGTTATAAATCTGCAAAATGGTGTGTTGATAGAAGAGGGTGTTGCGGTAAGTAAGAATTTTTATTAATTTTGTCAAAATTTTGACAACAGGGTGTTGACTAAGGGTGATAATTATGGTATTGTTGTAACCGAAGTTAAACCTTTAACAAATTATATTATGAACAATTTAGGATTTAAACGGACTGATTATGGTCCGGTAGCGGGTATCCGCTACTTTGTTGCTATTGCAACCATCATCCTTGCAGGGTATTACATGCGATGGAAAACAGAAGTCAGTGATGCTTGGATAATATCCACCTCAGTTATCTTCTTTTCTGTGCTACTTCTATCCATGTTATGTAGCATGGGTAGCGAGAAAGACTATAGCGACAGCGCCATAACGTGCAGGTGGATGGTAAAGTGCTTCTTCATGCTAAGCACAGTGGGCTTGGTTGGACAGGCATTATTCTTCTTGCCATTGTGGCAAGCATTGGTAG
>JAZNVJ010000116.1:0-2103 GCA_045592765.1 Alphaproteobacteria bacterium
CATATTTTTTTTATTATAGCAATAAAATTATCAGCTTATGAAAAATTTATATTTTCTATCAAAACGGTTATATCAATGATGAAAAATGCTCTTGAAAACTTCAAAAGTTCGAAAGTTGAGGAAAAAAGAGAAATTATTAACTTGCTACTTTCGAACTTGTCTTTGAATGACGGAAAGTTAAGCTATACAACAAAAAAACCGTTTGATAAGCTATCAAACAGTCTTAATGTATCAAATGGTGTCGACAGAGAGGCTCGTTCTTGCTCGTAAGTTCGCCTTCGCCTCACTAACTCGCTTCGGTCACCGCCTTTGTAACTCTTGTTTCGCGTCGTTACCACTTGCTCACAAGCTAACAAAAGCATAACCTGCGTCAAAAATTGCTCCACCGGAGCAATTTTTATCCTCGCCCCGACCCAAGTGGGTCGGAAGTTCGAACCTACAATCAACACAATTTAAAACAAAAAAAGCACCACAAGGGTGCGTTTTTGTTTTAATGGTGCCGACAGAGAGACTCGAACTCCCGACCCACTGATTACAAATCAGTAGCTCTACCAACTGAGCTATGTCGGCATCACTTGCGACTTTATAACCGAGCAAATATTTATTGTCAACAAAAAAACTACATAAATATTATTTTTGAATTTTTAACTGTTTTTAACACTTTTACTATATAGTTATTTGCAATTTGAAGATTAATTTTAGTTTACACAACAAAAAGAGGCTCAAATATGGCATTCAAAACCAAAAGATTATTAAAAAAAGCTATATCATGGTTAGGTCTATTCTTCTTTGTAGTTGCCGCATATATGCTTTATCATCAACTTTCTCGTTATACTTTAAATGATATCAAAAATGCTGTATTTGCAATTCCTGCCAAAAATTTTTGGTTTGCTTGTTTAGCATCTTTAGGTGGTTATGTTGCTCTATCATCTTATGATTATTTAGCCCTTCGCTATATCAAACGCAAATTAGCTGCATGGAAATGGATTTTTGCCGGTGTAATTGGCTTTTCTGTAAGCAACAATGCCGGACACGCCATTGTATCCGGAGGCACAATTCGTTATCGTCTTTACACTCGTTGGCGTTTTAGAGCTTCAGAAATTATCCGTATGGTAACCTTTTCCGGTTTCACTTATTTAGTAGCATGTTTTTTTCTTATTATTGTAGGTTATTTCTTAACCCCCAATCATGCTTTTGGCGGAGGTTCAATTTCTAAACTAACCACCGAAATTGTAACCCTAATCTCAGCTTTAGGTCTAATCATTTATTTTGCCCTAAGTTTATTTTATAAAAAACCTTTAATCATCAAAGAAGTTGAATTTGATATGCCCTCTTTTAAAATGGCATTAGCACAAGTATTTATCGGCGGTGCTGATATAATTATGGATTCCTTTGTCCTATACTTTTCATTAATTCCCTTTGTTGACATCCCTTTTGGTACTTTCATGGGAGTCTTTATCATAGCCAAAGTATTAGGTGTATTCAGCCAAGTACCTGGAGGTTTAGGAGTATTTGAAGGTTTGTTTTTATATATCATCCCCGGCGAACATAATCAGGCAATGTTATTTGGAGCTCTAATTGCCTATCGTGTTATTTATTACCTCTTACCTCTAGTAATATCAGGAATCATTCTGATATCATATGAGGGATATTTAAAATATGTTCGCAAACAACGCCTTGAAAAACTAAAAATATACAATGCTGAACGATTACGTCAATCAGAATTAGAAGCATAAATTAGTTAAACAAAAAGGTGAGATGCAATCCCTTTAAAAATATAACTCAAATTTCTAAAAAATAAAAATACCTATTTTTGTTTGTCTATCTGCGGTAATAATTTATTGACATAGTTTTATTTACTTGTTATAATAGCATATAACAAGGAGATGGACTATGCGGTTGGTAATGTTTATGGCAATTTTGCTTTGGGTTGAGTTTTTATCCCCTGTTATTGATGCTAAGATTTGGTATATTAACGATTATCAACGCAAAGAATTATATAAAAATAGAGCAAATTCTCCTCAATCATCTCAAGATGGTGTTGATTTGAGTAAACCAAACCCAGATGATGCATTTAATTGCAATATTTATGGTTATAAAGAG
>JAZNVJ010000117.1:0-2173 GCA_045592765.1 Alphaproteobacteria bacterium
GTATTATTATTGGTGCTGCGTTTGGAAAAATTGTAGATTCATTGGTAAAAGATGTGATTATGCCTCCAATAGGATTGGTATTAGGTAAGGTTGATTTTACAAACTTGTTTGTGGTAATGAAAAGCGGTGTAACACCTGCTCCATATCCATCATTGTCAGCGGCTCAAGCCGCAGGTGCAGTTACTTTGAATATCGGATTGTTTATTAACGCTGTTATCAGCTTTTTGATTGTGGCTTTTGCTGTGTTCATTTTGATTAAGGCAATTAATAAGTTGCAAGCAAAAATGGATGCAAAAGAGAAAAAAGAAGAAGTGGCTACAACCAAAAAATGTCCATATTGTTGTTCGGAAATTGCAATTGCTGCAGTAAAATGTCCTAATTGTACTTCTGATTTGCCGGAAGAGAAAGCAGTTGCTAAAAAGAAGAAATAAACAATTGTTATTTTTGTTGAAAAGTGACGGTTTTTTAGTACCGTCACTTTTTTGTCAATACGTATAAATTCATTTACAACCATTTATTTTTGTGTTACTATTCACTTAGTAGGTTTGTTTATGTTAATCAAGGTGAGGGTATCTATGAAAATAAATGCTGTATTAGGAAAAGGTCAGGTTTGTGAATCTGAAGAGGGTGTTTTGCTTGTTGATACAGGGGCAGCTCCTATAGAATTATTTGCAGAATTAGACAATGTTGATGATATTTATAAAAAATCTATAACAGAGGGGTATTTGGATCATCATACCATAGATATGTTGCCGATAATGAATAATGAAGATAAAAAATGTGCAACAAAAATGGTAGTGGATTACCCTGATTCTGTTTTGTTTTATATGAAAAAAAATAATATAAAAGAATTGAGAACCCATAAAGATAGTGATTTAGATGCTGTTTGTGCCAGTTGGATGGTGCATTATTTGTCGCAAAATAATAAATTACCGGAAATAGCTCAAGAAATGGCAGAGGTGGTAAATCAGGTTGATTATGCAACTTATCGTAAACCGATAAATGAATATATATCTAGCTTTCCGGGTGTGATGTCAGCTGTAATGAGCAGTATGAAAAATGAAGAATTAGGTAATATATTTTCGGATCCAAATTTAAAGGGACCGGATAGAAGACTTAATGCTGATGGTGTTGCCAGATTGCAACAAATTGATAATGTTGTTAATGGTAAAGTTTTGGGGCTTTTGGATGTTTTAGCAGAAGAAAAACAGAAAAATCCTTCTTTTTCTTTAGAATCTACAGATGTTAAATCTTTTTTTGTAAGTCGTGATGATGTGGATGAAACTATAAAAAGCCATATAGTAAAAGGAGTAGAGGAAATTAGAGCATCGCAACAACGATTTGAAGACTCCTTAAAAACAGCTGAGAAGCATGATTTTGAGTTTATAAATCCGCAAACTAACCAATCAGAGAGAGGTGCGTTAGTGGTTATGGAAAGTAAAAATCCTTTAGAAACAACTAATTTAGGGTATGGTTATTTTCCTAAAAATACTATTATTGCAGTATATGCCGGAAAGGATAGAGAACGAGGAGATATGTATGATATCGGTATTGCGATGGAATCTGCATCTGTTTTTGCAGATGTGATGAAAAAACTTTGTGTTAAAATGAATCACATGGAAATGCAAAAAAGGGATGAGTTGAGAGATAAACCATTTAAATCGGAGGAGGATAAACTGCTTTTGCAAGGCTTAAGTGATGAGCGTGAAAGGGAAGCTTTTGACGGAGCCAAAGGAATGGGAATTACTACTCAAGATCCTTCTCCTTTAGTAGCAGGAGGAAGTTTAATTCCTGCATCAAGGCATTCATTAATTGTAAGTTTTCAGGAATTTAGCGCCGGATTGTCTAAGTGGGCAAAAAATTTAAGGTATAATTCAAATGTTAATACAGGCTTGCAGCGTTAATTAAAGGGAGATAAGAAAATGACTGAAGAACAAATTAAAAAATTTTTGGAGAAAGATTTGTTGCTTATTTTTACTCCTGATGGTTTGGGAAAATGCACTTTTAAGGCAGCAGGAAAGGATAAAGCAAAAGTTGCCAGATTACAAGAATGGTGTGATCACGTGAAAAATAAAAAGGTTAAGGAAAAGGATATAGGTCATGTGGTTGGTGCTGCAAAAGGATATCTTAATGGGAAAACACAATTAAGAGACAATTCAAATAGTGTTGCTAC
>JAZNVJ010000118.1:0-8490 GCA_045592765.1 Alphaproteobacteria bacterium
TTCTTGAGATATTTGGAAATTGTAGTAAAATTCGGCAGAATTAATAATAAAAAAACGGAGAAAACTCAAAATGTCTAAAGTACTTATTACCTCTGCATTACCATATATCAATGGTGTGCCTCATTTAGGGCATATGGTGGGATGTTTGTTGCCATCTGATATATATGCAAGGTATATGCGAATGATGGGTAATGAAGTGCTTTATATTGCCGGAACTGATGAACATGGTACAACTTCTGAAGTTGGCGCTTTAAAAGAAGGTATGGATGTACAAAGTTATTGCGATATGTATCATGCTCGTCATATTCAAACCTATAAAGATTTTAATCTGTCATTTGATTATTTCGGACGCACATCAAGTGAGCAAAATAAAGAAATTACCTATCATATTTTTGAGCAATTGGATAAAAACGGGTTTATTGAAGAGCGCACTATTAAACAAGTATATTCTATTGATGATGCAATGTTTTTGGCTGACAGATATATTACCGGTACTTGTCCGCATTGTGGTTATGGTAAGGCTCGTGGTGATCAATGTGAAAATTGCACTAAGGTTTTGGAGCCGACAGAACTTATTAATGCTAAAAGTTCAGTTTCAGATTCTACAAATTTGGAGGTGAGAGAGACTAAGCACCTGTTTTTGAATTTGCCAAAGTTAGAAGCTAAACTTGGTGAGTGGATAAAAACCAAAGAACCATTTTGGCCGGATGTGGCTTATACTATTGCACAAAAGTGGCTTAAAGAAGGGTTGCAGGCTCGTTGTATCACTCGTGATTTGAAATGGGGCTTTCCGGTAAATAAAGAAGGTTATGAAGATAAGGTTTTTTATGTGTGGTTTGATGCTCCAATCGGTTATATCGGAATTACCAAGCAATGGGCAGATGAAAAACCAAATGAGAGAAATTGGAAAGACTGGTGGCTTGATGCTAAAGATGTCCGCCATGTTGAGTTTATGGGTAAAGATAATGTGCCATATCATTCAATTACTTTTCCGGCAACTTTACTCGGAACAGGTGAAAACTGGACACAGGTTGATTACCTTAAAGGAATGAGTTACTTAACTTATGAGGGCGGAAAATTCTCTAAATCAGAAAAAAGAGGTGTTTTTGCTGAGGATGCTGTTAAGGAATTTCCGGCAGATTACTGGCGTTATTGGATTATGAGCAATGCACCGGAAGGATCTGATGCTTCATTTAGTTTTGATTTATTTGCAGCAGTTATAAATAAAGATTTGAACGGAGTATTGGGTAACTTTGTTTCTCGTGTGCTTAAAATGACATCATCTAAAATCGGAAATACTGTTCCAACCGGTGGAGAATTAACTCAAGTTGAACAAGATTTAATTGCTACATTGCAAACAAGAGTGAATGACTATCTCAAATATATGAATGAAATGGAATTTCGCAAGGCAATGAACGAACTTCGTGCGATTTGGGTGGAGGGGAATAACTATATTTCCGTGACTGAGCCGTGGACTGTGATTAAGACTGACGAATCTCGTGCCGCAGCTATTTTGCGAACATGTATCAATTTAATTAGAATTTTTGCAGTTTTGAGTGCTCCGGTTATGCCGAGCGTAGCGGATTCAATGTTGGAACGTTTGGGTTTGAAAACAGAAGATATGCCTTGTTTGAAGGATTTTGATATCAGCAAAGAAATTGTTGCAGTTTCTGCAGGACAATCATTTGAGGTTGGAGATGCTTTGTTTGAGCGAATTATTCCAGAAAGAATTGAAGAATTAAAACAAAAATATGGGAGTTCAAAAAATGGTTAAGCGTAAAAAAGATAATAATTACATTGCTCCGTCTAAGGGGTGGGCAAAATTTTTTCATCGTTTGTTTTTGTTTGTTACTTTTCCGATACGCAAACCATTGTGGTTCTTGTTAATTTTGATATTAATGTTTTTTGCTCCTACCTTTAATGGGGTTAAACCATCGGAAGTGCATTTGTGGTATGGTGAGAAAATTAAGCTGTTTTTTGTTAATACTACTAATAAGGTACAAAAAGTAATATCTACAGATGAATTAATATCAAAATCTAAACCAATGCAAGTTGTAGATAGACCTATTAAAACAAGTGGTCGTAAAATGTTTGAAAAAGCAAAATCAGCTCCAATACTGGTAAGAACACAAATAGATGTATCTACAAATACATTAGAAGAATCAAAAAATCTGAAGGCTAATGTTGTCGCAGAAACAAAATCAGAGCAAAAAACTAATATTAAAAAGAAATTGAATCTTAAGTATTTGGATGAACCAAAAAAAATTAGTGGTGAAGCTATTATTCATAATGCTAATGAACTTAGTATAAATAATGAATATATATTTTTGTATGGAATTTATACTGATCCAAATTCTGAAAATGGTATTAAAGCAGAAACATATTTACGATCTGAGACAGAGGGTAAGATAGTTGAATGTTTGATTAATGCTTATACATATCAAAATATTGCAACGGCAATTTGTATGGTTGATGGATTAGATATTAATAGAGAGTTAGTAAGCCTAGGATACTCTAAAAACGTTGCCCTAGATTAGGAGCTAGTGCCGATGTGGCAGCCGGTTTTAATGATTAGCGGATATTTTATTAGTGTGCTTGGATTGGCAATGCTGATTCCGGCGACCGTGGATATTTATTATACTCATATTAATTGGTCTTATTTTATTACGTCAGCAATTGTAGCATTATTTATAGGAGTGTCACTTTTTTTAGCAAACAATCATAAAATTAAAAATATTTCGTTGCAACAAGGATATTTATTAACTTGTTGTAGTTGGTTTTCGGCTGCAATTTTAGCATCTATTCCATTTATGTTGTATGGTACTGATACTGCTGATGCTATTTTTGAAGCGGCATCAGGTATAAGTACAACCGGAGCAACAATCTATACTGATGTTGAGGCGTTACCTCGATCTTTATTGCTATGGCGTGCGATATTACATGGTTTGGGAGGAGTGGGAATAGTTATTTTTGCAATAGCATTGCTTCCTTTTTTGGGAGTAGGGGGAATGCAAATTTTCCAAAGAGAAAATTCTGATGTAAATGAAAAATTTATGCCGAAAATAAGTTATATAGCGAAAAGGATTATTGTTGTTTATTCTATATTGATGTTATCTTGCTTAATTTCCCTAAAACTATCAGGAATGAATTGGTTTGATGCAACTTGTCAGGCTATATCAACTATAGCAACTGGTGGATTTTCTACTAAAAATTCATCTATTGCAGCATTTAATAGCCCTAAAATAGAATGGGTTATTGTTTTGTTTATGTTTTTAGGGGCTATACCTCTTACTTTTTACCATAGTTTATTAGTGACCAAAAATATTTATTCATTACGTTCTTCACAGGTTGGGGTATTTGTAAGAATTTTATTAATATATATTCTTGGGGTAACGTTTTTGTTATGGCTAAATAAAACTTATGATTTTTTTACGGCTCTTAGAATGGCGGCATTTAATATCATATCAATTGTCACTAGTACAGGATTTGTAACTACAAATTATCTGAATTGGGGTGTTTGGGCTAGTGCTTTGTTTGTTGTTTTTGCGCTTACCGGAGGATGTACAGGATCAACCTCTGGTTCTATTAAAATTTTTAGATGGCAAGTGGTTTGGGCGCAGATTAAAAAATCTTTTATATCAACAACAGAACCAAATAGAATGGTGCCAATAATGGTGGGGAGAACAGCTATATCACCTCAAATTGCTTATTCTGTTTTGATATTTTTGGCTGTTTATTCTTTTAGTGTGGCTATATTGACAATACTTATATCATTAAATGGAGTTGATTTTGTTACTGCGTTTAGTTCAGTAATTGCTTGCATGACTAATAGCGGACCTGGAATCGGAAAAATTATCGGTCCAAGTGGAAATTATTCTTCGTTAAGCGATACTGTAAAATATATTTTATCATTTGCGATGATTGTTGGTAGATTAGAAGTTATGACTGTTTTGGTGGTCTTTACTAAAAATTTTTGGAAATAGTTTTATTCCGTAGATGAACTTTGCTCTTCAATATTAAATTCATTGTCTGTATTGTCAAAACCATTTTCTTCAACATCAATTTCGGAAATAGAAATATTATCTATAGTATCATTGTTCTCAGTGTTATTTGATTGAGGTGTTGAACTATCAACAACAACAGATATTGTTTCTGTTTTTTGAGCTTGTTCATCAATTGTCTCTATAGCACTTTCTTGAGAAACTGTTAGTTCTTGAGGTTCTTCAGCTGTTGGAAAAAAGTCTGTTTTTTGCATAGGAATATCATCTCGCCTAGCAAGCTCTTCTGATGAAAGCTTAGCGTGTTTTGAACTATCACCATTATAACATTTTAGTAACCATACGTCATAAATAGGATGTTCTACAGCGTTTAGAGCAGGTGATGATGAAAACATCCAACCTTTAAATATATTTTGAGGTGTCTCTTGATTATATGTGTCTGCGACATCAACAAAAGCTGTGTTTTCAGGCGTTTCTTCGGGAGAACGGGTAACACATCGGCGAATCACAATAGAAAAACTACCGAATTTTGCTTCCCCTCCAACAGGAATATCTATTTCATTAACTCTACCGGTAATTTTATCTAATGCTTGCATTCTGGCCATGTTTGTATCAATGTCTGTGGCAAGAGATATTTTGCCTTGTAAGATAATAGCCAAAGCAGTAGCGTAAAATAAGTTTTTTTTATTAGTTTTTATTTGAACCATCATCTGTTACCATAAAAATAATTTCACCAACCATATCTTCTAAGGTTTTAAAATCTTTAGTGTTTTGCATATTATCACCATCTTTTAAAAACTCTTTAGAGTGTCCGGGAATTATTTTTATAAATTTATCACCAACTAAACCATCGCCCACAATAGCAGCTTCGCTATCAATCGGAAGAAGGATGTTTGAGCTCAAGCTCATTTTTATGTTGGCTGTATAATCTTCGTTGTCAAGAGATTGTTCAACAACAGTACCAATTTTTATACCGTTAAGGCGAACGTCTGATCCTGTGGTTAAACCGCCAACTTTGAGAAATTTGGCATTAACAGTGTAGCCTTTAACAACCTGTAAGTCTGATACATTATAGGCAAAATATGCAAAGAATGCAGCTACAAGTAATACTACAATTCCCATAATGGTTTCTACCGGTCTTTTATTCATTAAAATTCTCCTTCGTTCAGACTAGTTTAATTTTTTTTACGATTGGTTTTACCAATATTAACAATTCTATCAAGTAGTTCTTCTATAACCATAGCATCTTGCGTATATGAAAACTCGCCTCCCGCTGCAATCATTTCATCTGATCCACCGGGTTCTATTTCAATATATTTAGCCCCCATTAAACCAGAGCTAACAATTGACGCACTACTGTCATCAGGTAAACTAATAGTATCTTTTATTTCCAAGGTAAGAATTGCTTTATAATTTTTATCTAATTTGGCATCGACAACTTTACCGATATTCATACCAGCTAGACGAACCATATCTCCTACCAAGAGTCCATCTGTACGATTGAATCTGGCATATACAGGGTAATAATCTCCTGCTTCTTGGTGAGATATTCTGTTGCTAGCCATAATCCAACAAAAAATCACAACTAAAATACCAAAAGCAACACCAAAACCCATTTTTAAATATTTAGTTTCTTCTCGATTATATAGCTCTTTTACTAACATTATATAAATTCCTCTCAAAACTAATATATAGATAACTTAAAATATATATTTTGTCATCAAAGATTTTGAAAAATAAAAATAGTTGTTAAAATTTTAAAATAATTTGTTAGAATGAAATAATAATAGAATGAAATAAATGGTGAAAAATGCTGATTGTTAAAAATTTATCTAAGTCATTTAAACAGGTTAAAGCTCTTGATAAGGTTAATTTTTGTTTGCCTCAAAAAGGGGTTGCTGCATTACTTGGTCCCAATGGCGCCGGTAAAACAACTTTATTGCGATTATTGTCAGGATTTTATTATCCTGATGAAGGAGAGGTTTATTTTAATGAATTTAATGTATTTCAAAATCGCTTGGCTGCACAAAAGTTGTTTGCGTATGTTCCTGAAAATGGTGCTCTGTATCCAGAAATGACAGTGGTTGATTATATTAAATTTATGGCAGATTTACATCACTTAACTGAAGAAAATTTTGTGGATAATTTGGCATCATTGATTGCGGAATTAAGGTTAGAGGAAGTCCTTAATCGAAAATGTGATGAACTATCTAAAGGATTTAAACGTAGAGTTGCTTTGGCTGGAGCGCTTATTCATCGTCCGCAAATACTTATTTTGGATGAGCCCACTGAAGGATTAGATCCCAATCAGAAGTTTTTTGTTAGAGATTTGCTTAAAAATTATGGTAGATTGTATTTGGTGTTAATATCTACACATATTATGGAGGAAGTAGATGCTTGTGCGGAAAGAGTTTTACTCTTGAATCGGGGTAAATTAATTTGCGATACGACTCCTGACGGACTGAAAAGTCTCACTCCTCAAAATGATATAGAGACAGCCTTTAGAGCTATGACTTATGATAAGTGAGGTTGATGTGTTGTATAGTATGATGCTGGTATTTGTTAAAGAATTTAGAGCTTATTTTCAAAGTAAAATAGCTTGGATTATCGCAATAACATATGTGTTGTTAACTATAGGTATTTGTTTTTTTCAAAGTATGTTTATGAATATTCAAGAACCTGAAATGGCATCATTTTTTATTACTCAACTGAGTTTAATGCTGTTTATTATTCCAGCTCTAACTATGCGTTTATGGACTGAAGAAAAAAGAATCGGTACACTTGAACTTACGTTAAGTTTACCAATTCCATATGTGGCGCTAGTTTTAGGTAAATTTTTTGCTGCTTTTGCGATTTGTGCTTTAATGGAATTAGCAACTATTGGGGTTTGGGGAAGTTATGAAATCTTGAGTGATGCAAATAGCTTGCAAGTTATTGTAAATTATTTAGTTATACTACTTGTTTGTGGAAGTTTGTGTGCTATCAGTTTGGCTGTTTCTGTTTTTTGCTTGCAGCCGGTAAGTGCATTTATTGTTTCTTTAGCAACGTGTTTGTTGGTGGTAATGATCGGGCAGTTTAATTTTGGAATAATGACCAATGCTCAGGATATTTTAATTAGAGTAGAAAATAGTATCAATTTTCAAAATCATTTTGCATATATGATATATGGCAAAATATCTTTTTCAGGAGTGATATATTTTGTTTCTTTGATGGTTTTGGCATTATGGATTAATGTTGTTAGTGTTGGATGGCGGAGAAGTTAAAATGTTGAAACGATATCAGTTCGTTTTATTTGTTATTTTGTTAATTATAGCATGGATTTGCTTAAATGTTTCTGTTAGTCTTTTGTCTTCATCAGTGGCAACAGATATAAGTGATGATAAAAAATATAGTTTAACTAAACAAACTTATAATTGGTTGCAAAATAATAATCACAATATTTATGTTCGTTTTTATAAAGGTAATTTGGATAAAAATCCGCAATTAAAGAAGTATGCAAATGATATAATGCTTTTGTTAGAACAATATCAGGATGCATCAGATGGTAAAATAAGCATTAAAACGGTTGAGGTAGCCCCTTTTGCTGCTACAGAAATTGCTGCAAAAAAAGCAGGTCTTATCGGAGGAGATGGAAAACCTTGGTTAGGAATGGCAATATCCGATGAAAAAGGTAATTTTGCTAGTATTCCTTTTTTTAATCCCGAAAGAAAACCATATCTTGAACATGATATTAGCCGAGTGTTTGCAAAACTTATTAATAATACAAGACCTACGATAGGTGTAATGAGCTCTGAAATAAGTGTTATGTCGTCTTTAAGCTCATTGGATTATACTGTTGATTGGTCATTTATCAAACAACTAAAAAAAGATTATAATGTGAAAAAAATTAGTAATAAAACTTCAAGAATTAATGATGATATTGATGTTTTGATGATTGTTAATCCTAAGTTGTTACGAGAGATGACTGTATATGCAATTGATCAATATTTGGTTAGAGGTGGTAGGATTATTGTATTTGTAGATCCGCTCTTTGAGGCTACTCATAGTGTAAATAATAACAAGTTTCTAAAGGGACCTTCAGGTTTGGAGGTTTGGTTGTTTAAAATGGGCGTATTTTATCCATTTGATATGGTGCTAGGAAGTAAAGATGGATTTGTTCAGTTAAAAACTAAAGATGACAAGACAATTGTTTATCCTTTTTGGATTGAAACTAAAAATAATAATTTTGAACATCTGCTTTTGAATGGATTGAAGAAGTTAAGGTTTAATCACGCTGCTCCACTACGATTGATTGAACGTGAAAGTATTAAACAGCAAATTTTGGTATCGGCTAGTAAAATGAGTGGAGAACAAAAGGTTGATGATATTATAAAGGATTCGATAGCGGAAAGTATTGGTTCTTTTAAAGGTGATGATGAAAAACGTGTACTTGCGGTTTTATTGGAAGGTAAATTTAATTCTTTGTTTACAAAGCAAGTCGGATCGTAGCCAT
>JAZNVJ010000119.1:0-2521 GCA_045592765.1 Alphaproteobacteria bacterium
GGGCATATTGCACCATCTCAACAATAATAAAACCTTCTTTGAGGTTAATATCCGGAACAAATGCTTTAGTAAAAGGCAACATCTCTAAGCGATTTTCGATAGTTTTTATTTCTATCAAATCTCCTGCTCCAAAGTTATAAAGAGCATTAACAACGCCAACTTTATTACCTTGAGAATCAAGAGCCATCAATCCGATAAGGTCAGTATGATAAAACTCCTCTTCTTCCGTACTCGGGAGTTTTGTGCGTTCAACATAGAGGCCGATGCCGATTAATGTTTCAGCTGTATTTCTATCTTCAACACCTTTTACTTTTACACGCAAAAGTTCTTTGGAATGTCCGACAATTTTTAACTCAAATTTGCGAGTACCACTTTCATCTGAAAGTAAGCCATAGGATGTCAGATTGTTCTCATCTTCAGTAAAGCTTTTAACCTTTACCTCACCTCTGATACCGTGAACTCCGACAATTGCTCCTAAACAAATTTTTGCTGCGGTCATATCTCTTCCTCAAATAAAATCAGGTAACCAAAAAATTTGTTATTCTGCGCTTGCTTCTTCAGCAGGAGCAGCTTCTTGAGCAGCAGCCTCAGCAGCGGCTTTAGCTTTTTCTTCTTTTTCTCTGATACGCTCTAAAGCTTTAGTCTTAAGAGCAGATTTCTTTGGCTGTTCACGCAAAGCAGGAGCTGCTACCAAACCTAATTTAGAGAGCAATTTCTCTAATCTTTCGGTAGGTTGAGCACCCTTAGAAAGCCAATATTTTACACGTTCTTCATTAATAACAAAACGCTCTGCATGGTCTTGAGGCAACATTGGATTGTAAGAACCCAATCTCTCAATGAAACGACCATCACGAGGAGCACGCTGATCTGCAGCTACTACACGATAAAACGGACGTTTTTTTGAACCACCACGAGACAGTCTGATACGTACTGACATTTGTTTTCCTTTCTATTAAGTTTATTAAAACGGGAATTTTCCCATGCCCCCACCCAACATTTTGCCAAGCGGAGAATTTTTTAACATGGCCGGATTGGGAAAACCTCCCATACGACCCATTTTTTTCATCATCAGGGACATTTGCTCATATGACTTGAGCAGTTTATTCACCTCATGAACTTCAACTCCGGAGCCTGCCGCAATTCTTTTTTTGCGGGATGCTTTGATAATATCGGGATTTCTTCTTTCTTCTTTGGTCATTGAAAGAATAATCGCCTCTTGTTTTTTAATCAAATTGTCGCCAACTCCGGAAGCTTCAATTTGACTCTTAAATTTGGACAACCCCGGTATCATTCCGATAATTCCACCGAGAGAACCCAATTTTTGAACTTGTTTTAACTGAGAGAGCATCATATTAAGATCAAAACGCCCTTTTAACATTTGTTCAGCAAGTTTTTGCGTTTCTTCTTTATCAACATTTTCAATGGCTTTTTCTACCAATGAAACAACATCTCCTTGCCCTAAAATACGCCCCGCCAATCTATCTGCGTGAAATTCTTCTATCTCATCAAGTTTTTCACCTGTTCCTAAAAACTTAATCGGCACACCGGCAACCATCTTCATGGAAAGAGCCGCACCAGCACGAGATGAACCATCAATACGAGTTAATACCAATCCGGTAACACCAACTTGTTCTTTGAACTCTTTGGCAACATTGCAAGCATCTTGCCCTATCATCGCATCTGCAACCAATAAAACCTCGGTCGGATTGGCGATTTTTTTCACCTCAACAACCTCTTGCATAAGTTGTTCGTCAATATGCAGGCGACCTGCGGAATCCAAAATCACAACATCAAATCCGCCTTTTTTAGCATAATCCAAGGCTCGTTTGGTGATTACAGCCGGTTTTTCATCTTTTACAATCGGTAAAGAATATCCCTTAATCTGTGTTGCCAATTGGGCTAATTGCTCCATTGCGGCCGGACGATAGATATCTAATGAAACCAATAATACTTTTTTGCCGCTTTTGGCTATGCGCTTAGCTAATTTGGCTGAAGTAGTGGTTTTACCTGAACCTTGCAGACCAACCATTAAAATACATACCGGCGGAACCGCATTAAAGTTCAAAGAAGTATCACCATCGCCCAAAAGCTTTAGAAGCTCATCATGGACAATCTTAATAACCATTTGCCCTGGTTGGATTGAACGAACAACTTTTTCACCTAAAGCTTGCTCTTTTACCTGAGCAATAAAGTCTTTGACTACCGGCAAGGCAACATCAGCTTCTAACAATGCAATGCGAATCTCGCGCATTGTATTGTTAATATCATCTTCACTCAAAACACCTCGTGAGGTGATTTTGTTGAAAATAGCTGTTAATTTGTCTGTCAAAGTGTCAAACACTTTTATTATCCTTCAATTTAAACCTCTAATGCGCCAGTGTGCGAACCCTCGCTGACTGGCGGTGCTCCTTGGAGCAAGTGAATTTTCAGTTCTTTAATAAGAAAATCTGATGGTTTTATATATGCTTTTCAGATAAGAGTCAAGAAAAATAAATGATATTTAATTAAACAAAAAAAGGAT
>JAZNVJ010000120.1:0-5242 GCA_045592765.1 Alphaproteobacteria bacterium
TATTTTGGATTTTTGGGAATATAAATAATGACTACAACAGTTAAAGAAATTAGAAATACTTTTTTGAACTATTTTGCTAAGAACGGACATAAAGTTATTCCGTCATCTTCTTTGGTGCCAAATAATGACCCTACCCTGATGTTTACAAACTCAGGAATGGTACAATTTAAAAATATTTTCACCGGAAATGAAACCGCCACATTCAAAAGAGCGGCAACTGCCCAAAAATCTGTTCGTGCCGGTGGAAAACACAATGACTTGGACAGCGTCGGCTATGATGTACGCCACCACACATTCTTTGAAATGCTTGGAAATTTCTCTTTTGGCGATTACTTTAAAGAAGAAGCAATTAATTATGCTTGGGAATTGGTTACCAAAGAATTCGGATTACCAAAAGACAGATTGGCAGTTACCGTTTTCCATACAGATGATGTTTCCAGACAAATTTGGCGTAAGGTTTCCGATCTGCCTGAAGATAGAATTATAGGAATAAAAACCAAAGATAATTTCTGGCAAATGGGTGATACCGGTCCTTGCGGTTATTGCTCTGAAATATTTTATGACCACGGTGAACACGTTTGGGGCGGACTTCCGGGAACACCCGAAGAAGATGGTGACAGATGGATTGAAATTTGGAATCTGGTATTTGATGAATTTGAGGACTTGCCGGACGGAAGCAGGATTGAATTAAAACAAAAATGTATTGATACCGGTATGGGATTAGAAAGAATATCCGCAATCTTGCAAGGTGTTCATTCTAACTATGAAATTGATTTGTTTCAAAATTTGATTGGCGAAATTGCCAACATTGCAAATTCTGATCCTAAAGGTAAATTACAGTCATCCCACAATGTAATTGCAGACCATTTGCGTTCATCTGCCTTTTTGATTGCAGATGGAGTGTTTCCGTCTAATGAAGGACGTGGTTATGTGTTGCGTCGCATTATGCGTCGTGCAATGCGTCATGCTCATCTTATCGGCGTTAATGAACCGATGATGTATAAACTGCTTCCGGCTTTACAAAAAGAAATGGGAGAAGCTTATCCGGAACTATATAGTGCAGAAACATTAATCAGAGAAACCATTAAAACCGAAGAAGAGCGTTTTATCAAAACCATGGACAAAGGGCTTAAACTTCTTGATGAAGAATCTGCAAACCTAAAATCAGGCGATGTATTTAACGGACAAACTGCATTTAAGCTATATGATACCTATGGTTTTCCGCTAGATTTAACTCAAGATGCTCTAAAACCAAGAGGTATTACGGTTGATACCGATACATTTAACACCGCTATGGAGCAACAAAAAGCTAATGCTCGCAAAAATTGGGTCGGTTCAGGTGATGCGGGAACTGAAAAAATTTGGTTTGAACTCCAAGAAAAATTATCAGCTTGCGAATTTTTAGGATACAACTCGCTTAATTCCGATGCTCAAGTTGTTGCTTTGGTACAAAACGGAAAAGAAGTTGAAAAAGTAGAAAATGGTGAATTCTATCTTCTTGCCAATCAGACTCCTTTTTATGCCGAAATGGGCGGACAAGTCGGAGATATCGGAACAATCAAAAATGAAAATTGCCAAATTGAGGTTACCGATACCAAGAAAAAATTAAATAACTTATATGTGCATTGCTGTAAGCTTATTAATGGCTCAATCAAACTTTGCGATAATGCCACTTTTGTCGTAGACGAAGATAATCGTCACGCTATTGAGGGTAATCATACCGCAACTCACCTATTGCACAAGGCTTTGCAAAATAAGTATGGTAAATCTGTTACCCAAAAAGGATCTATGGTTGCAGCTCAAAGAATGCGCTTTGATATTGCTTATAACAAACAAATCAGCGAAGCTGAAATTAGAGAACTTGAAGCTGAAGTTAATAAGATGATTAGAGCAAATCATCCTATCCAAACCAAATTAATGTCTCAAGAAGAAGCTATCAATTCCGGAGCAATGGCATTGTTTGGGGAAAAATATGGTGATGAAGTTCGTGTAGTTTGCGTGGGTGATGGAATTTCAATGGAGCTTTGCGGAGGAACTCATGCCAAACGCACCGGTGATATCGGATATTTTAATATTATCAGCGAAGGTGCTGTAGCTGCAGGCGTACGCAGACTAGAATGTGTGAGTGGTGCTGCGGCTGAAAAATTTAATCAAGATGTGGAAGATAAACTGCATCGTGTCGGACAATGTTTGAAATCAAGTTTTGCAGATATTGAAACCCGTATAGCTCAGCTTTTAGAAGAAAAGAAAGAACTTGAAAACAAACTCTTTGAACTCAAGAAAAAATTTGTAAGCAATAAAGCTGCCGATAATCCACAAAACTTTGAGGATATTAAAGGTATAAAATTTGTTGCCAAAGTTTTGGAAGGTATATCTGCTAAAGAATTAAAGGCTTTTGTTGATGAAGTAAAAGCACAATATCCTCAACAATTGGCTGTCGCTTTGTTCTCTGTTAATGAAGATAAAATATCTGTCGTTATCGGAGTTAGTGAAGATATTAAAGATAAATGCTCAGCTGTTGATATGATTAAACAAGCTGCTCCATTTGTTGGTGCTCAAGGTGGCGGTGGTCGTCCGGATATGGCTCAAACCGGAGGATCTGATATCTCGCAAACAGATAAAGCAATTGATGCCTTGCGTAACTTTATTGCAAATAAACTCTAAAAAGAGGAATAAATGTATCGTTTCTTGTTAAAAAGATTGGCTCCGTTTTATGCTTTAATTCTATCGGTTGAATTTTTGACCTTTGGAATTTTGCTTATAGCCGAACAAGAATACATAAATTGGTCGTTTATGCCAATGATTAAAACTATCGGAGTCTTATTTAAAACAACTACCATATCTTTTTTGTATATGATGTTGCCCTATATGGTATATTTAGGATTGTTACCTGATAAGTTTGTAAACACTAAAGCAGATAAAAATATAAGTACTTCAGCATATAGTATCTTTGTATTTTTGGTTTTATTTGAGGAAACGATGTCCTTGGTATATTGGGGTAAATTTTCTACCGCTTTTGATATGTTGGCAGTTGAATATTTGTTTGACATTAGAGAAGTTGCTGGAGATATTGCTCAGAATTATTTATTTGCAGCTTATATTGTGGCATTAATGTTTATCACCAGAATTATTGTGCTAAAAACACAATCTTATCTGTTCTGTGAACCACCCTTCCCGAAATTGGCAAAAAGAATCTTTTATTTGCTAATATATATCTGCTGTTGTGGACTGATATATGTTAACGGTAATGACGATGATTTGCAAATAAATGAAAATCAAATTAATAATGAACTGTCTAAAGATGGAACATATAGCTTAGTTCGATCAATATGGAAAGCTGAATTTAAACGTAAATAAAAGAAATCGGAGCATTTAAAGCTCCGATTTCTTTTAATTATGGATTCTTGGCCAGTGATACATTTTGATTACACTTTTGTATCTTTTGGCTTTATCACCTTGTTCTTGGTATAATTCCATACGAAGGTGATCTATAAGCATAGCGGCATCACATCTTGGAAGCCAGTGTTGGCGTCCTTTGTAGATAATTTCAGCCAATAAATCTTCCGGAAGATCATACCAGTGATATCTGCCGGAAACATAATACGCAGCCGCGTATTTAATAAATAAGCGGCGCACAGTTTTGTACGTTCCTTTGTTGGGAAATAAATCTCGATAATCAAACCACATGGTTTTAATTACTTGATACATTTCAACAACCTTCTCGGGTTTACCAGAATAGTAATAAAACCACATGCCAACATTCGAGTGCTTCGCAACAAAGTCTTTTATTAACTCTTTCATAAAAATAGTTTTTTTAATAATTTTAAAGTGAGACATTTGTATAACATATTTTTCTATATTGCAAGAAATTTTTTGTTCTTAATACAAAAAAGCTGCAAATAAATTGCAGCTTTTTTGTAATATTTGCCAGATAAGACTAGCGCTTACTAAATTGGTAAGAACGACGAGCCTTAGCACGACCATATTTCTTACGTTCAACAGTTCTGTCATCACGAGTCAAGAAACCGGCCTTTTTCAAAACAGCACGTAATTCTGGCTCAAACTCGTTAAGAGCTTTAGAAATACCGTGTTTAATAGCACCAGCTTGACCTGACAAACCACCGCCTTTTACAGTGCAAACAACGTCAAATTCATTAACACGATTAGCAACTTCAAACGGTTGGTTGATAATCATCTTCAAAACCGGACGAGCAAAGTATTGATCAATAGATTTATCGTTAATGGTGATGTTACCTTTACCAGGTTTAATCCATACACGAGCGACGGCATCTTTACGTTTTCCGGTAGCATAAGAACGACCGAATTTGTCTTTCTTTGCTTTGCGAACAACAGTTTCAGCAGAAGCAGCTTCAACTTTAGCTGAGGCCTTTTTGAGGTCTTGTAATGATTCTAATTTCTCAGCCATGATTATTTGCTCCTCTTATTTTTCGGGTTCATTGCTTCCATATCCAAAACTATTGGATTTTGAGCGGTATGCGGATGAGTATCACCGGCATAAACTTTAAGTTTGGTCATTTGTTGACGTCCCATCGGGTTACGAGAAATCATACGTTCAACAGCTTTGATGATAACTCTCTCAGGGAATTTACCTGCCAAAATTTTGGCAGGAGTGGTCTCTTTGATACCACCAATCCAACCTGTATGATGGAAGTATTTTTTATCTGTCAATTTGCGACCGGTAAGTTTTACCTTGTCAGCATTAATAACTACTACATAGTCACCGCAATCAAGGTTGCTAACATAGTTAGGTTTGTTTTTGCCTTGCAAAATTTTTGCAATTTGAGCAGACAAACGACCTAATACAACACCTTGAGCATCAACTACATACCATTTTCTCTCAATATCAGAGGGTTTGGTTGAATATGTATTCATGTGTTTTCTCTCTTTTCAAAAAGATTGTTAAATCATTCGTGCTGAATATACATTATTTTTATGCAATGTCAACAACAAAATTTTATTGTTTTTCAATATATTATATTGCGGTATTTTAATACCTTTTTACAACCATTTGTTTTTACTGGTTTTTACTAACAAATGCCTTTTCGTCCAAACATCTCAATTATATGTTTACCAATTATTAAAAATATGATATTTTAGGGATAGAGGTATTTGATGTTATATGACATACGGAAGGGATATGGAGTATGATAAAGATTTTTTTAGTGGAAGATGAATTTGTAGTACGGGAAGGAATTAAGAAAAACATAGATTGGGAAGCCCA
>JAZNVJ010000121.1:0-11350 GCA_045592765.1 Alphaproteobacteria bacterium
TCTGATTTTCTTGATGTTGTTTATCTGTTGATACTCTTATATATGCGTAAATCATAACTTATCCTTTTAATAGATTTATTAAAAAGATGAGTTTAATAGGATTTTATATCATTGAAAAAAAAGGAACATTTAAATTCAATGTCTATATTTGTTATATCATATTTTTGTTCAACATTCAATAGCAAAATAAAAACAAGGATTTCCTAATGTTTGGTTAGCATATCTCACAACTCCTTAAAATATTGTGAAAATCTGTTCGGTTTAACGCAATATTTAGGAGATGTAATATGACTGCATATAAACAATCAGCTGAAACTATTGAAGCTATAATTGGCAATCGTGATTGTATGGCTGTTGCTAAACTTCCAATTAGAGAAATGGTTACAAAATGTATTCCAGGCGAAGAATATCTTTGCACTGATACAGGCGAATACTCTGTTGCCAAAGAGGGCGAAGCATTAATTACAAGAACTTATGAAGATGGAAGTAAAGATACTTACAAAAATAAGAAAGGTCCTAAATATGAATTTGAAGGAGATAAATCTTGGGATGAACTCCAACCTGGTGAATCTGCTTTTGGTAAATTAAAAGATGGACCAGAATATGATAGATTTGCTATATTAGCAAAACCCGAAGATACAGTTGAAGCTGTATGGGATGAAACTCAAAAAGTAACAAGGCCTAACTCGTTTGTAACAGTTATTTATGCCAACAATGAATTTAATATTGAAGGTGATAATAAATGGGGCAGCAAACAAATTGTATTAAATAATAATGCAGGCGATATTCATCCTATTGATACAGAAAGAAAAGATGAAAAAGGTAATCCTGTTGTAATTGGAGAACTTCCTCTTACAGCAAACCCAAAAGCAAGAGAAACAGAATTAAGAGAATATGTTGCTCAACACTATAATGGAGAAATGCCAAAACATCTGTTACCTGTTATTAGAAATATAAATGCAGAAAAAAATGCAGGTCTGTCAAAAGTTATGACAAATAGCAAAGGTAGTGAAGGCAAATAATTAAAACTTAATTTTATAAAAAAGCTATTGGAATATTTTATTCTAATGGCTTTTTTTATATCTCAACCATCGAATAATTACCAGTGCAATACTTCACAATAGCGAAGTTTCTTTTATTAAGGGCTTGGAATACTACAATCCAAGCCCAACCATTATTGAAAACAATTTGTCCGTCTTTCATTATGTAGGTATATTTTTTATTAAATGACATCAATTTATGATATGCGATGGTTAATTCCATTTATTAACCTTTACAAATATGACAATATTCTTTTGGTAATAATGCGTTGCCCTTTATCTATTAAAAAATACAAATTGCGGAGATAACTCTCTCAATAAGAAAAATTGGATTGTATTTATAAAAATACCCCTCACAACATAAAAATTGTGAAGGGTATTTACAGAACAAATTTTATAACCATTGATTGAACTTTTGACTTAATCTTTTCGTTTTAAATAGCAGATATTAACATTACGAAAGGAGTTTTTATGAAAAAGATTTTACTAACTTTGATGGCTGTTTGCATATTATCCTCTCCTGCATATGCTCGACCTAAAGGACATCATTTTAGAAAACATACGCCGATAAAAACAGTAATTCACCATTCTCACAAAGGGCATCATATTGAACCAATTGCGACAATTGCTGCCGGATTAATCGGCTTTGCGGTTGGAAATGCTGCAGCTTCAACAAATTATAATAATTATTCTGTTGTTGCTAATGATAAAGAATGCTTTTTGGTGGTTTCTAAATCTAGCGGAAATGTAACTCAACGTTGTGTTGATGGAGCGAATCAGGTTTTATATGTAGACTAAAAAAATGGCGTCAGCGGAGGGACTCGAACCCACTACCCCTGGTTTAGGAAACCAGTGCACTATCCTGATGAGCTACGCTGACGACTGCTTATTGATTATAATTAAACAATATAAATTGCAAGAAAAAAAGAGGCAATTTATATGTTTGCTTATATGGACAACCGACTTATTTGAATTAGTTCTCTGCCAATTTCTCTAAGAATTTGATTTGAATATCAGCAATTTTTAAGACAGAATCTACTTCCACATATTCACCGTTTGCGTGCATTCCATCACCGCTACCAGAATGCATAATTACCGTAGATCCCCTTACCGCAAAAGCTCTGGAATCGGTTGCTCCGCCCTCATACTCAAAGCTTATTGGTTGCTCCAAAATTTGTTCGGCAAATGTTTTATATTCTAAAATATATTTGTCATCTGCTTGCATAACAACCGGAGTTGATGATGATACAATCTCATATTCTACCCCTTGCGGCAGAGCTGATTTTAAGTTTTGTTCCAAATCAGCAAGACTGCTATTTTCGGTTAGGCGAATATCACAAAGAGCCTCGCAATAATCACAAATTACATTAGCTACTTCACCGCCTTTGATTTTGGCAACATGCAAAGTATCAATCCATTTGTCTTGAGGAACAAAACCATTTTGTGAATAATAAGGATATATTTTGCGTAAATTAAATATAGCCTGCAACATAAGCTCATTAGCATCTATACCATCCCAAGGACGAGAACCATGTGCAGCAAGACCTTTGGCTTTTAGCTTTACAAAAACCGGATTTTTACACTTGAGAATTATTTTAGTAATATCTCCACCAACATCATTATCTAAAACAATCTTTGCTTTAAGATTAGGATGCTTGGCTAAAAATGCCTCTGTACCATGACTGCCTTTTTCTTCATCTGACGACAAAATAACCCCAAACTTAATAGGTAAATTATGTTTCAGCACATACTCCATTGAGTTTAGAGCCACAGCTGCAAAAGATTTCATATCCAAACTTCCTCTGGCATACATCTTACCTTCTTTTACAACAGGTTCATACATATCATCTGGGGCAGCTACAACATCTACATGCCCTAAAACCAAAACATCAAAATCTTGAGAATCGGTATTAGATATAAATATAACCGGAGCATTTTCGATTTGTGTATCTAAACCTATGTTGGCCTTAGTATCCTTAAAAAGTGAAATAATATATTGCATTAACCTATCAATTTCCGCTTTATTTCCGGTTTGAGATTTGAATCTAATGAGCGTTTTTGCGACTTCAATAATATCCATAAAAAAATCCTTTCGTTTTTTACAATTTATTCACTTAATGTTGTCATAATAACCTTAATAACATAAAAAAGTTTTAATAAGAGGTTTCAATGAAAATTGTTTTTACAACTATTGCCGCTTTGCTTTTTTCTTTAAATGTAGTTCAAGCTCAACCGACTGCTGATGAAGGCGAAACAGGACTAACTGTCCCTCGTTTTGTATCTTTGCGATATAACTTAATAAATGCGAGATCAGGCCCCGGTACAAGATATCCGATTGAGTGGGTGTATATGCAACAATCTTCTCCGGTAGAAATAATTGCCGAATTTGAACTGTGGCGAAAAATCAAAGATTGGCAAGGCTCTGAAAGTTGGGTACACAAATCCGGTTTATCAGGCAAAAGATTTGTTAAAGTTGTTAATCTTGGCGAAAACAATATTTATGCTAAAGATGATTATAGCTCCAAGATTATTGCTAAAGTAGAAGATGAAGTGGTTGGTGAAATAAAAAAATGTCCTGCCAACAATAGCTTTTGCTTAATTAAATTCGGTAATATTGAAGGATGGCTGCCAAGACAAATCTTGTATGGCATTTATCCGGATGAAATTATCGACTAAAAAAGTTTTTCCGCTTGCCAGACACTGTTTTGATAAACAATCTTGTATAAAGCCGTATTGGGCATTCGGTGAGGCATAACTCCAAACTTCATCAGCAAATAACGAATCGAACTTCCATGTGAGCATATGCCCACAATACTTTCCGGTTCAGCCAATAAACGCTCAAAAACCGCAAACATTCTTTGTTGCATTTGTAACTTGGTCTCACCTTGCGGAAAACATAAATTCATATCGTTTTCTTCAGCATACCAAGCTTTGACTATTTGAGGAAAAGCCGCCTCTACTTCGTTATACAATAACCCTTCGGCTTTACCGAGGTTTCCTTCTCTTAAATCAGAAATTATTTCCAAAGGAGAGTTTAATGAAGCGGCGACAATGCTTGAAGTTTGCAGAGCTCTTTTTAATCCACTGGAATAAATTTTCTCTATCCCTAAATTTTGCAACTTATACGCTAATTCTTTCGCCTGCTGCAAGCCATTTTTGTTAAGAAGAGAATCTATACTACAACCTTGCCAACGTTTTTGTACATTACAATCTGTTTCTCCGTGACGAAACAAATAAAATGTTTTAGACATTTCTTTTTACCTCAACAATAGGAATATCAGGAAATAAAGTAACGGCAACTTTTTGGTAGTGCTCATTCCAGTTGCTAACCATAAATTGATAATCACTATTACGACTAAGCGAAATATCTATCTCAATATGACGACTTAAATAATCTTTGAGTTTTGCCCCCATAAGCTCATCTTGCGAAACTATCTTTACTTTAGGCAATGCGGCTTGAAAATATGACTTCAATAACGGATAGTGAGTACAGCCGAGTATTAAAGAATCTACATTAGTAAATTTGGTTGCATATTGTTTAGAAAGTTCTTCAGCTTTGATGAAATCATTATTTTCAATGGCCGGAACCAATTCCGAAGCTGCAATCTCTAATACATCTATAGCAGAATCGATTTTATGAAGTTCTTGAGTGTATATTTTAGAACTTATTGTGGCTCTAGTGGCAATTACTCCAACTTTTGATGCCTTATCCTTTGTTGCCTCTTCTACGGTTGGAATAACCACACCTAATACTTTAACATCGGGAGCAAATTCCGGAATAAATCTTTGTTGCAAATAACGCAAAGCAATAGATGTAGCGGTGTTGCAAGCAATAATGATTATGCCACATTTTTGAGATATTAAAAACTTAATGGCATCAATAGTATAGCTTAAAATTTGCCCTGAGGTTTTATCTCCATATGGTAAATGTTTGGTATCTCCATAATAAACATAGTCATATTCCGGCATAGTCTCAATAAAAGCTTTGGTAACAACCAAACCGCCAAGCCCAGAATCAAAAACACCTATTTTCATAATCTGTCCTTTATTAAAACCGAACCGATAATAACAAATTTATGGATATTGGCAATAAAAAATCGGAGGCAATTATGAACTGTCCCCGATTTTTGAGATTAATTGGTGGGTGTGGCTGGGATCGAACCAGCGACCCCTACGATGTCAACGTAGTGCTCATACCACTGAGCTACACACCCACACTTATATTTTTTTACTACACCACCATAAAACTATTAGCAAGAACTTTTTACATACTATATTATAAAAACCAACAAAAATATCTATACTTTGTAAATTTATGGGCTATACTGCGAAAAATTTGTAAAGTTATAATGGACTATGTTATGAATAAATACCTTACATCTCCTTTTTTCGCGCCAGTATTTTTTTCAGCCTGTTGGCTGTTGCTCGTAGGGGGACTATTCGTTTTTGAACATAAAAATTTAAATCTTTTGCTCGACGAGCATGGTATATTGGAAAACATCACCAATATTGCCTATATTCCGCTTTGGATAACATATATATGTTTAGCAAAGTTCTTTTTATCCTTAAATAAAAGTGTAAAAATAGATTTTGTATTATATGTAGTTCTCGGTATTTCTGCATTTTTGCGAGAACTTGGAATCCAACATTGGTTAGCCAGCAAAGATACTACAGCTTTTAAATCTCGCTTTTTCTTAAATCCCAATAATCCCATTTCTGAAAAAATTGTTGCCGGATTCATTTTGATTGCTCTATTATTTATTATATTATATCTGGCAAAAAAATATACTAAACATCTTATCATTTCTTTCTTTAAGTTGAATCCAACCACTTGGTCAATTGCAACTCTTTGTACGTGGGGAATCGTTGGAAAGTTTATTGATCGTTTTCCATCTAATTACAAAAAAGTTTATGGTGAAGCATTAAACGAAAATATGTTTTATGCTTTAAAAATATTTGAAGAAACATCGGAAATATTTTTGCCGATTATCGGGGCTTTTATTCTTTGCCAATATTGGCTAATAAATAAAAACAACCAAAATTAGGAAAAGATTAAATCTTTTTTTGCTATAATATCTTTGCTTTTTTTAGTAAAAGGAGCTTTGATATGACAGAAAAAAGACTGGATTTCAGAATAAATTATAACAAAATTAAGGTTTTTGACGAGTTCAATACCGAAAATCCGCTATTTCCGATTGTTTTATCTTCTCCGCATAGTGGAACTTATTTTCCTACAGAATTTTTAGAAAATTGCGCTCTGTCTGTTGATGAGCTCAGAACCTCAGAAGACAGCTATGTCACCGAAATTGTAAAAAAAGCATCCGATGCAGGTATACCATTGCTCAGTATGAACATTCCACGTACCTTTATTGATGTCAATCGAGATAAAATAGAATTTGATGAAAAAATGTTTTTTGATGCCCCTGTTTCTCAATCAACTTCTGATAATAGACGTTGTCGTGTAGGACTTGGGATTATTCATCGTGTTGTATATCCTAATAAAAACATTTATGATGGTCTATTATCTTATAAAGAAGGTATGAATCGAATCCGTTATGTTTATGACGCATACCATAAAAGACTAAAGCAACTAGTGGACAAATGTGTGCGAAAATTTGGCTTTTGTTTATTGATTGATTGTCATTCTATGCCTTCTATGATTTGCAACATTATGAACGAAGAAAAAAGCTTAGACTTTTGCCTTTGCACCTTATTTGATGAGAGTTGTCCGACGCAAATGTCTGAATTTTTAAGCCGTTCATTAGAGGCCAGAAATTACAAAGTTGAATTTAATCGCCCTTATGCTGGTGCTTATATCGCATTTAATTACTGCCAACCTCGCAAAAATATATATACTCTTCAATTAGAGATTAATCGTAGTATATACATGAACGAGATCAACAGAGAAAAAAGCGCTGATTTTCAGCATATTAGCAACAATGTGTCGCAAAGTATTTTGGCATTAGGTAATTTTTTGCTGGATTTTAAAAAATAAATATGTTATATCCACATCTTGTTTTGTAACCATTTGTTAATATTTAACTTAAATGGATGGAGGTTTTGTTCGATTTTATATTCAACAAAATCTATGGATAACTAACCTTGGACTATTTTTTTCTTTTGCCATTAGGCAGGTTGAAATTGGCACATTTGTTGCATATGGGATACTTGTTGGCTAGTCTAGCGGAACAGAGGGATGCGACTTATCGTATCAAAAAATTTTATGTTTTTGTTAATCTTGCTGTTGCTTATTCAGCCGGTACAAGCTCGAGTACGCTCTGATTTTAATGACACCGCTCTGGTTTGTATGAATGCTACACAAAAATTTGAAAAAAAATATAATATAAAAGAACATCTTTTAACAACCATTACAAATGTAGAAACCGGTCGTTGGAACGAAAAACACCAACAAAAACTTGCTTGGCCTTGGACTATTAATGCTCAGGGTAAAGGTTATTTTTTTGAAACCAAAGCAGAGGCTGTTCGTGAGGTTAAACGCCTACAAAAAGCCGGCGTTAAAAGTATTGATGTAGGATGTATGCAAATAAACTTAGCATTCCATCCAGAGGCCTTTAAAAACGTTGAAGAAGCTTTAGACCCACAAAAGAATGTTGAATATGGAGCACAATTCTTAACGTCTTTATACAAAAGAAAAGGCAACGATTGGATTAAAGCTGCAACAGCATATCACTCTAGCTTGCCTCGCAAAGCTAAAGTATATAAAAAAAAGCTAGCTAACACTTATGAATCACTAAAACAAGCGATGTTAGACAAGCCTTATTTATTTGGAAAGTCTGCGCAAAAGCCTACAAAAAAGCTTGTAAGTGACCGTCTTTATGCTAAAAATAAAATAGAAGCTAAAGTTGAAAATGCGGCTAATGCTTGGCGTGAAGCAAGACTAAAGGAATATCGTCAACGCAAAACCGCTAATTGATTTAATAGAAAAATATGACGGAATACTATTTAGAATGCGGGCTATATTGGAGACCATTGGGGGGTAACAATATAGACCAAATAAGTGGACATTGCTATCAGTATACAGATGTAAAAAAGACAGGCTCCACCATTAAAGCATCAACAATTATTGTTGATTTGGGTAAATTTGATAACCATCAGGCATTTGGAATAAAAAATTCAGCAGCAGCAGTTCCAGACATACGGGAACTGCTGCAAATGCCTTTTTTACACCCTAAAGCAATTTTTTTAACCCATTCCCATCCCGATCATCTAAATGGCATCATCCACTATATAAAAGCAGGCATTCAGCTTCCGGAATTATATGGAGGAAGGTACACTCAACTCATATTAAACGATTTGTATAAAGAATATGATATTGAATCCTCGTTGCAACCAAAATTTAACATTATCAATACTGGTGATATTATCAAAAAAGGTTCTCTTACCTTAGAAGTTATTAGCTCCTCACATACTTGCTTTGATAGTTTTGGTTTTATAATATCAAACCATCAAAACATCTCCGTTTATCATAGTGGCGACATGAAAACAGATGATAGTATTTGCTTTCGGAAACCAACAGACCTTAAAAGAATAAAGCAGCTTGCACCCAAGATTAAATTTTGTGTTATAGATTTTTATGGTGTTGCCGATGATGGTTTCGCGACCAGAGAGATTGATACTTACAAAACCATTGTAAAACTAATTAATAATACCTCAAAAAACAATATTTTAATACCAGTATATCCAACACATGCAGAAATGTATCTACTTGCTTTTTTGGCTGCACTAAAAACAAAGTGCAATGTGGTGTTTTATGGAAACAAAGATTTTTACAGCTATCTTAACCTAATAAAACAATATGGAATTGATTTTGAAAAAATCGCAAAAAATCGAATATCAATACAAAATAACATTAACAAAAAATCTAAAACTGCAATTATCGGCACATATAATGAACTTGCAAATAAGTTTTCTCTTTCTGAAAAAAATTGCTTTGGAATTATAACATCTGGAACTTTTTTTAATCCACTCCGAGGTCAATTAAATGCCCACAACATATCATTTACCGATGTAAAAAAATATCCTCAATTACAAGGATGCGGGCATGCATTTTGGGGAGATATAGAGAGACTTGCCTCTATTCTTCTGCAAACAACCTTTATTCCCACACATTGTCCAAGATATATAATTGACGAATGCAGAGAGTTGGCCAGAATCTCAAATATAAACATCGCAAATCCAACTCCAAAAAACAATTGTCTTTATAAACTCGATAAAAATGGTTATTATGAAGTTGTTCAAAACCCAGCAACTTGGCTTATTGTAAGCTATAAAAACAACATAGCCAAATTAACTGAAGTTTGGCAAAAACCAACTTCTGGTATAGGGTTTTTAAAAAGAACCATTAGCAAAAGACGATGTATTAATAAATTTAAAATAATGACTATCAAAAGACTAAAAAAAGGAAAATCTGATGGCTTTAGAAAAATTTGCAAATAGTTATGATATTCGCACTTATGAATGTGATCGAAATAACAATCTACGCATATTAACATTACTCAATATTTTTCAAGATATGGCCGATAATCATGCTAAAGCTATGGGGTTGGGAATTGACCACGTTCTTTCAAAAGGAATGGCTTGGGTTGGATCTAACTATGTATTAGACATAAATAGATTGCCTAAAGTGCATGAAAACATCCGAATCGAAACTTGGCCATCTGAAGAAAAAAGAGTTGGTGCAATTCGTGATTTTGAAGTATTTGATGAAGAAGGGAAAAGTATTATCAAAGCATCAAGCCAATGGATATTAATTGACTTTAGACGCAAGCGCCCTATCGGATTAAGGGAAAATCTTCCAGAATATAAAGTATTGCCTGAGCATGCACTAAAAACTGATTTTCCGAAAATACCAGAAGTAGAAAGAATCGATGATGAAACAAAATTCAGAGTACGATTTGATGATATTGATATGAATAAACATGTAAATAATGCTGTTTATGCTCTTTGGGCATGTGAAGCTGTTGAACCGCAATTTAGACTTGAACATGATCCCAAACATATTGAAATAGCATTTAAAAAAGAGGGGCACATGGGTGAAAAAATCAGAGTATCTACTCAGTCCGAAGGGTTACATACGTTTCACACTATTTGTACTTATGGCGGAGTTAGCGATAGAGAACTCGCCAGAGTTTATATTGAATGGGCGTAAAAAAAAGGTTGCCGTGGCAACCTTTTTATAGAGATTCAGTTATTTTATGATAAAGCGGCAATAAATCAAGATTTTGTTCAAAATCCATATGTATTTCCAATGCGGCTTTAAGAGCTAATAAACTATCCCTGTCAAGAAAGTCTATTAATGCTGACTGATCATCAGCTTTGGAATCTATGAGCCAAAGAACGACATTAATCGTCTCTTTATCCTTTAGCTCCGACATAATATTCTTATGCTCCTGATAACTCATTTTGAATGTTATATAAAGAGATATCGCAATAAGAACTAATATTGAAGTCACAACCTGAAAGGCTAGACTATCAAACAAAACAAAGGCTATTAAGAACACCATAATTGCGCCCAAAACAAACAAAACAATCGCTTTGTTTGTTTTCTTTAGTTTTTTTAAATCTGTCTTCATAACTTTAATTTTATTAATAATAAATCTGTGCGCTTAACTTATAATATGACTTTAATTTTGACAAGCTTTTTTTGTAGGCCTATGCCCCCAGATGATCATATAAAACCTTGCATCCCAAAAGAATAAGAATTAATCCGGACATAATTTCTAAAGGCTTAGGAGAAACACGCTTCATAATTCGGCACAAATTAAACCCTAAAACTGAACAAAAAAATGTTGTTAGACCAATGACAAATGCTGCGCCCCATATCCCTATTTTCATAAAATAAAGCATAGAACCGCTGACAAAAGCATCTATTGATGTGGCAATACCTATTAAAAACAGTTCTTTAAGGTTAAGCTTTTTATTAAATTTTGGTTCTGCACAATTACAAGCTTGTAGCGAATCGTGAATTATTTTAATTCCTAACGTTAAAAATACAAAAAAAGCGATCCAATGGTCTATTTGTTCTATTTGCTGATATATACTTTTGGCACCATACCACCCTAAAACAGGCATAACAAATTGCCCTAATCCTGTTGCTATTGCTAATTTTAAGGCTGATTTTCCCTTACCTTTTCTAATAACTAAGCCATAAGAAAATGAGACAACAAAAGCATCTACAGATAAAGCGAATGCCAACATTAATATTGCAAAGAAAGTCATTATTTTATCTTTATTGTATTTTTTATTTTTTTGATTAAAATGCTCAAAACAAGGAGCTGATTTATGGTAGA
>JAZNVJ010000122.1:0-3342 GCA_045592765.1 Alphaproteobacteria bacterium
CTTACACACACCCCCTAATAACTAATCATTAATGACTAATAACTAGTTAACAGAATCCTGCAAAGCTTTACCAGCTTTGAACTTAGCTTGTTTACGAGCTGGAATTTTGATAGCTGCGCCAGTACGAGGATTACGACCGGTAGTAGCTGCACGTTTAGCAACAGCAAAAGTACCAAAACCTACCAAACGAACTTCATCACCTTTTTTCAAAGCACTGGTAATAGAAGAAACAAAAGCATCCAAAGCTTTAGCTGAATCAGTTTTTGTCAAACCTGTTTCGTTAGCGATGCTAGAAATCAATTCATTTTTATTCACGATGAGGACTCCCTCTAATATTAAGTTATAAACCATGCAAGCAAGGAATTCCCTTACCTACAAACAAATTTGAACATTAAAAAAACACTCTGTCAAATAAAAAAGTCAAATATACCAACATTTTTCATATTTTTTTCTCTCAAAAGTGCAAAAAACAAGGTTTTCAACAGTTTTTTCACTTTATTTCAGCTAATTTAACTCAATATATCAATAAGAATTATCCCCATATAGCGATTCTTAAAACAAAAAAGCAGCCAAGATTCTGCATCTTGGCTGCTTTTTTCTTAAATCACATCACAAATTTCAGGATTTAAAGTGTCCTTGATTTCCACAGATTCGGAAAATTCAACTTTTTTAAGCTTCGGAAACCCTTCAAAAGCATTATCATCCACTATCTGTACTCCGAAATGTAGCTTAACAAATTCAAGATTATTCAAATCTGTAAAAATTCCTTTTTTTACACACTTCATTCTTCCTGATATTTCCAAACAACGTACTGTCCATCCATGAATTCCTACGATTGCTCCACATGAATTATTCTTAAATTCTGCAAAATCAATCAACATTGAACCCACATCTGCATTTTTTAGAAATTCGCCCATATCTTTCATGCATATTTGCTTTTGCAACCAAAGATAATCAACGCTCCAAATTGCTTTTGAACAACAAACATTGTTAAGATATGTTGCGGCCAATCCTTGAATATTGATATACTCCGGAATATCTATTATTCCAAAATACATCAGTCCATCACTAACTCTTACATACTTTGCTGCATTAAGAACAGCTTTTGACAAAGAAAAACAGTTATTTCCTTCTCTTTTGGGCAGAATCTCAGCCTTAGGTAACAAAACAAGTTTAAGTTTTTGATAAACTTCTTTACATTCGCTTACCCAACAACCATTGAAATATTCAGGAAGCGATAAAGCAACATCTTCCCCAAAGTAATTCATATTTTGCATATCCAGCACTTCAACCGGATTATTCTGGCAAAATTTCAAAACACTTTCATAAGGAAAACTTAACATTGTTCCAGTATTAACCAAAACTAATCGCTGAACTTTATGTCCATAACGTTTATAGTATTCTTCCATACTACTAACTCCTTTAATATAACAAAGAGCAGCATTGAAAGAAAGAGCAGCAGAGCGATAATTTTTATCACCCTCAAAAAATTGCGCACAACTTAAATCGACCTGTAATGTTTTCAGCTTCGACTTAAATGCAAGCTTAAAGTCTTCATCGCACAAATATGGTGCTCTAGACTTGTCTAGCTTAAATAAGTTTCTAAACATAATAAATTGGGTTTAAAAATATTCATCATAATAAAAAATCAATTCACCATAACACCATTTATGACAAAATCAACAAAAAAAATGCCTCAATCTATTATTTGAGGCATTTTTTAGTTTTTTATTTCTATTTTTTCTTAGTTTTTCGCTTTAATGCAATTTCTAACACCTCTTGCGCATTTGCAACCGGTATAATTTTCAGTCCTTTTTTTACATTATCCGGAATTTCCGCCAGATCTTTTTCATTATCCTTAGGAATAATAACAGTTTTAATACCACCTCGCAAAGCTGAAAGTAATTTTTCTTTCAACCCTCCGATTGGCAACACCCTACCTTGCAAGGTAATTTCACCGGTCATAGCCACATCTTTTTTAACCGGTGTTTTAGTCAAAACTGAAACTAATGTAGTATACATTGCAATACCTGCAGATGGACCATCTTTGGGAGTTGCTCCTTCAGGAACATGAACGTGAATATCTGTTTTTTCAAACACCTCCGGATTAATCCCCAATTCTTTTGAATGAGATCTCACTACCGAATAGGCTGTTTCAATAGATTCTTTCATCACTTCACCGAGTTTTCCGGTTTGTTTTACAATTCCTTTACCCGGCATATCAACCGCTTCAATAAACAAAATATCTCCGCCAACTTCTGTCCAGGCCAAACCTGTGGTAACTCCGATATGATCCTCTTCTTCTGCTTCACCGAAACGATATTTGATAACGCCCAAATATTTATCAATATTTTTGGCATCAACAATAGTTTTCTTCTTCTTTTTAGAGAGTAAAGTATCTTTAATCGCTTTGCGCACAATTTTAGAAATTTCTCTTTCTAAATTACGCACTCCGGCTTCTCTGGTATAATAACGAATTATAGATTGAATCGCATTATCAGTTATTTCTAACTCGCTATTTAAAACCGCATTTTCAGCAAATATTTTAGGAAGCAAATGCCTTTTAGCTATTTCTATTTTTTCGTCTTCCGTATATCCTGACAAACGAATAATCTCCATTCTATCAAGTAATGGTCTTGGCATATCCAAAGAATTTGCCGTTGTCACAAACATAACATCAGACAAATCATAATCCACTTCCAAATAATGATCATTAAAAGAAGAATTTTGTTCCGGATCCAAAACCTCTAATAATGCCGATGCCGGATCACCACGATGGTCGCTTCCCATTTTATCAATTTCATCAAGCAAAAACAGAGGATTAGATGTCCCCGCCTTTTTCATTCCTTTAATAATTTTGCCCGGCATAGAACCTATATATGTACGTCTATGACCTCTAATCTCAGCTTCATCACGCATTCCGCCCAAAGAAGCTCTTACAAAAGAACGCCCTGTAGCTTTGGCGATAGACTTACCCAAAGATGTTTTACCCACCCCCGGAGGACCTACCAAACACAAAATCGGCCCTTTTACTTTATCAGCTCTGGCCTGAACCGCCAAATATTCAACTATTCGCTCTTTGACTTTATCCAACCCATAATGATCTGCTTCCAATATTTCTAAAGCCTTTTCCAAATCTTTATTAACTTTAGAACGTTTTTTCCATGGAATATCCAATATCCAATCCAAATAATTGCGCACAACCGTAGCTTCGGCAGACATAACGCTCATATTTTTAAGCTTTCTAACTTCAGCTAAAACTTTATCTTTTGCTTCTTTAGAAAGTTTGGTATGCTCAATTTTTTTCATATATTCAGATATTTCACTATCTTCATCACCATC
>JAZNVJ010000123.1:0-8901 GCA_045592765.1 Alphaproteobacteria bacterium
CTATTAATATTGTTGGGAATAGAAAAAGGTGATACTCAACTAGAAGCAGATTACTTAGTTAAAAAAACTTCAAATTTACGAATTTTTGAAGATGAAAATGGTAAAATGAACTTATCTGTAAAAGAGATAAATGGAGAAATATTAGTGGTTTCTCAATTTACATTGGCTGGAGATACTTCTAAAGGAAACAGACCCGGATTTGATAATGCAGCCAAGCCTGAAATTGCTAATAGTTTGTATCAATACTTTTGTAATCAGATAAAAAAAGAAAATATAATTGTTAAATGTGGAATATTTCAAGCTGATATGAAAGTAAGTCTAGTTAATGATGGTCCTGTAACCTTTATGCTAGAAAAAAAGCATATGGAGAAAAAAGATGAACAATGAAGTTTTCAATCAACTTTTGGATAGTGTTTTTAGCCTCCCTTTTTCTCAAAAAGAAAAAATAAAGGAAATCGAGATAAAAATATATCAAGAACTTAAGTTACATCCTGGTGATCCATGTGGACTTATAATCCTAATGTTTGTTCAAATGATTCAAGGAAAAAAAGAAGATGCTAAAGAGCTAGCAAATCAAATTTGGACTATTGGTGGAGAAATGCCAATGGATTTTGAATTATTATTTATCGAAAACTTATTAAATCTTGGATTATTGAATATGGCATATGGGTTGCTTAAGCCAAAGTTTGAAAATTTGAGAAAGTATATTGATGATTTTTATTCTGTTCTTACTAAATTCTCAGTAATGGTAGGTAGTACTGCGCTGATAAAAAGATTAAAACCATTTGCTGATGAGGATGATAATATATTATTTGAATTTGCCGAGCTCTTTGAACAAGCTATTTGTTCGTCTCAATTTAAAGATATTCAAAAGATGGTTATAGATAAAACTATTACAACATTATGTACCTATGAATATGATTTATATGATGATGAGGGATACCCAGAATTGGTTGTAATTTTATATCTGAATCAGAATGATGAATATTGTAAACAATTAGAAAATGATCTTAATAAAAGAATAGCTGCTTATTGGTTGTCATGTCAAAAAAAACAACTGTATAACTTAAATTTTGAAATTAAAAACATTTCAAATCATAATAGTTGGTTTGAAGAGGACGAATAAATTAATTACGTTGCAAAGAAACATTCGGGGTTATAATCGAACCTGATGTTTTATACTTATCTTTTATTTTAGATGAAATTTGCCTTGCTGCTTTACGCAACAATTTTTTTAATAAAGATGAGGCTATTGTTTGTTCATTTTCTGAACTCTCAAATAAAACGAACCTATTTTGATGCTCAACAATAGATGTAGAATCGGCTACGTTGATTAACTCTAAAGAAACAACCATTTGCATACGGTTGGTTTGTTTGTTTATAGGATCAACTTTTGCTCTAAGTACTTTGGTTTTAATCAGATAATCTGCATTACTCGTTTTATCAGTTATAATAACATTTGAATTTTCAGAAATTTCATTACTTATATCAAAATGAAAGGCATTGCTACTAGTATTATTAGAAAACATTGTTTTATCTATATAAACTCTGGTTTGTTTGTTTGTAACATTGTCTTTATAAATGTTTTCAACTGCTATATCTGCTTTAATTTTTACCTTTGGTTTAGGGGGTAATGATGTAGGTGATGGAGGAGTCAAAGCCTCAATTTCCAATTCAAGTTTTTCAGGATAAGTTTGTTGTTCTTTTATTTCTGCTAAAGCAAATTCTATATTCTGAGGATATAAATAACCTGTAATCTCAACACATAGTTTGTCCTCATCTTGAAAAGTGGTGCGAGTTGAAACGTCTTCAAGATAATTATCTGCCAATGAATAAACTAATACATTAAAGTCATGTGTTTCATAAGTATTCTTATATTCACTCAAAAAAGATGACTTATCTAAAGCTTCAAATATAGCCTTATCTGCTGCTTTTAAACGAATTGCCGATTTTGGGGTGTTGTTGGTAATATTTTCACAAGCAAGAGCATACAATGTATATGGTTCAGATTCAGATATGGCATTTACATTTGTTATGTAACTAAATATAACATAAAAAGTACTTAATACCTTAAATAACTTCTTAAACATTACCACCAACTACGATCATCATTGCTAAGTCTTCGAACTGTTTCAACCCACTCATTGATTTTATTGTTTTCTCTATCAATCAAAATTAATCTATATGATAAAATAGGATTTTCAGGTGTTCCAACATTATCAATTATAGTATTCAAAATATAATCTGCTTCTTCCTTATTGGGAGTCACATGAAAAGTATTTGATCCCTTTATAATTTGTGATGTCACTTGTTCTGCTTTATACGTACCATCTGGTAATGTTCTATCTGCTTTTTTTAATCCGGTAATAAATAAAAACACCTCTCCGTTTTGTTCATAAATATCTCTTGTTTCATCAAGCATTCGATTGGTTGCTCTAGCAGCAGGAATGGCATATACTTCAGGCAGAGGAGCTTCTTGAGCAAATCGATCTGCCCTCTTAGGCAATTGAAAAGTAAATGGAGTATCCGTTACAATAATACTATCTTGATTATCTAGTGTAATTTCTCTAATTGGCATTGTTTCAACAACTTGAACTTGTTTTTTTTGCCCAAAGAATAATTCCCGAAGAGTTATATCTTGCATGTTACTACAAGCGCTTAATACCACTATTCCAGAAAGCATTACCATATTTTTTTTCATGTATACACCTCAAAGTACAATTAACTTTTTTTAGTATATATTTAATTTTAAAAATTCACATATTTTTTTTTACTTATTCACTATTTGCAATTTAAATTAATTTATATTAAACTCCTTTTGTTTTAATAATAAAGAGAGCTTTGTCGAATGGTAATTACTTTTACTGCAATTTTATTAGGATTGGCGGCATTAATCTATCCGCTACGACACAATAAATTTTACTTATTAAGTAGTGCGATGGTTATCGGCTCGGCATATTTTATTGAAACACACTATTTTAGAACAAGCATATTTAGCTCTAAGACCATTTTATTATTTGTTGTCTTTCACTTGATTGCAATTAATATCTCCACATTTGTTGCTTATGGAGTAGATAAAAAAGCTGCACAAAAGGGAGGATGGCGTATTTCCGAAAAAGATTTGCATATGTTAGAATTTTTAGGAGGATGGTCGGGCGCTTGGCTGGGACAACGTTTATTTCACCACAAAACATCTAAAAAAAGCTATATGGCAACTTATAGGCTAATGATAGCAATGGAATTTGCTGCAATTTATTTTATTCTTAAATTTTTAGGACTTATGTAGGATTGTAAATGTCTAAATCATATAAATTTTCAAAACCGATTAAAGAATCACCTCAATTGCCTTTTTGGGAACATTATCGTATTATGTGGCCATTTGTTAAGCCTTACATTATAAGGGCTATCTTAGCCGTTGCTTTATGTATTCCTATAGGTGCATTAGATGCGGTTGTTGCTCTGTCTTTAAAGCCATATATGGATACGGTATTGGTAGATAAAAGCACCCATTCTCCACTGTACATTCCATTGCTTATTGTCGCCTTTACAATTGTTCAAGGCATATTAAACTATACTGCAACCTATTTAAACTCTTGGGTAGGAGGGAAAATTACTACGGATGTAAAAAAAGCCTTGTTTAACAAGCTTTTGCTTTTAGAATCTGCGTATTATGATAAAAATGATTCAGGATACATAATTCAGCGTTTTTCTTCTGATGTGGATACCGCTTGTAACGGATTAATAGATAATATCCGCCTTTTTGTTTCAAGAATATTTTCTTCATTATCATTAGTTGGTGTATTGATATACAATTCTTGGCAATTATCAATTATCGCTATTGTAATTTTAATTTTTGCTTTTATGCCTCTTGCCGGTTTAAGGCGAATGATCAAAGGGGTTATTCTTAAAAGTGTTAGAGAAAGCTCTACTATTCTTACTAATTATAATGAAACTTATCATGGCAACAAAACTATAGCCGCATATAATTTGCAAGATTATGCATACAATAAATATGCTACCGTAATTAATACTTTATTTAAATTATCAATTAAAATGGTTCAACGCACCGCTTGGATGAATCCAATGTTGCATATTGTTGCATCTATTGGTATTGGCGCAGTAATTGGCTATGGAAGCTATTTAATCGTTAATGGAACAATTACATCCGGAAACTTTGTTTCCTTTATTACCGCACTTATAATGCTATATAACCCAATAAAAAATATCGGCAAAAATTTTAGTGCAGTTCAAGTATCATTTTTAGCAATCGAACGTATTGCAGAAATTCTTAATATAAAACCTTGCATCGCAAACAAACCTGAAGCTAAATACATCTCATCAATAAACAAAGAAATATGTTTTAAGAATGTTAATTTTGCATATAACCCTGACACTCCTGTGTTAAAGAATATTAACTTAAAAGTTAAATCCGGCTCAACTGTTGCTTTTGTAGGAAATTCCGGCGGAGGAAAATCTACGATTGTAAGCTTGTTGCCTCGTTTTTACGATGTTTGTTCCGGTAAAATAACTATAGACGGAACAGATCTAAGAGATATTTCTCTGAATAGTCTAAGACAAAATATTGCTGTTGTTTTTCAAGATAACTTTTTATTTGCAGGAACTATAAGAGATAACATACTGATGGGTAAACCGGATGCCACAGATGAAGAAATAAATAAAGCTCTTGAAATGGCCTACCTCAAAGATTTTGTAAATGAACAAGAAAATGGGCTAGATACAGATATCGGAGAACGAGGAAGCCTTCTATCCGGTGGACAGCGTCAAAGACTGGCTATCGCCAGAGCATTTATTAAAAATGCGCCTATTGTTATTTTGGATGAAGCGACATCAGCTTTGGACAACAAATCTGAAGCTGTGGTACAAAAAGCCATTGATAATTTAATGCAAGATAGAACGGTTTTTGTTATTGCTCATCGCCTATCCACTATTCAAAATGCTGATGAAATAGTGGTTATTAATGATGGTGAAATTATTGAACAGGGTTCTCACAAACAATTACTTGATAAAGAAAATGGAGCTTATAAATCATTATATAATGCTCAATTTAAGAAATAACCAACTTTAATTTTACTCTTTATCTATTGCATATCCGGTGGCTCTAACTGTTCGAATATAGTCATCGCCGAATTCATTTAAAGCACGGCGTAAGCGTCGAATATGAACATCTACAGTACGCGATTCTACGTAGATATTGTCTCCCCATACATTTTTTAGTAAAAATTCTCTGGAGAAGACTTTACCCGGAGTTTCCATAAGCATTTTTAATAAACGAAATTCGGTTGGACCTAAATGGATATAGTTATCGCCTCTAAAAACTTTTTTCTCAACCATATCCATCCGAATATCTTGAAAAACCAATTCTTTTTCAACAATCGGTTCCGGGGCATGACGAAGCTGAGTTTTCACTCTTGCCATTAACTCCAGTACAGAAAATGGCTTGGTAACATAGTCATCTGCTCCGGCGGTTAATCCTTTGACCTTGTCTTCTTCTTCTCCTTTGGCGGTAAGCATTATTATTGGTGTGGATTTAATATCCGGCTTGGAACGAATCAGACGACAAATTTCCACTCCGGACAGTTCCGGTAACATCCAATCTAAAATAACAACTGACGGATGATGTTTTTCAACCTCAGCAACAGCTTTCCCTCCCCTGCTTTCAACAATAACATTGTATCCTTCTTTTTCTAAATTGTATTGCAACATTAAGGCTAAAGCCTCTTCATCTTCTATTATCATTATTGTATGTTGCATCAATCTTCTCCTTTTCGTAAAGAATTTATATTTGCCTGATAATTGTTATTTTGAAAAATTGCTGTTCCGGCAACTAAAATATCGGCTCCGGCTGAAATTGCGAGAGAAGCGGTTCTAATGTTTATTCCTCCGTCCACTTCTATTTGAATATTTCTTCCTATTATAAGCTTTTTAACATCTGAAACTTTTTGCAATTGCTCGCTCATAAATGATTGCCCCCCGAAACCGGGTTCAACCGTCATTATCAATATCATATCCAAATAATCTAACAATGGTATTAATACTGAAACAGGGGTTTGTGGCTTAATTGAAATTGCTGCTTTACAGCCAAACCCTTTTATTTTTTGCAAAGTTGCTAACGGATTTTCAGAAGCTTCATAATGAAATGTTAAAATATCCGCATATGAAGTAAACCATTCTATTTTATCATCAGGATTATTAATCATTAAATGTATATCAAATGGCAATGCGGTTATATTTCTTACACTTTTGATAACAGTTGCACCAAATGTCAGATTAGGCACAAAACAACCATCCATTACATCAAAATGCAGCATATCTGCTCCGGCAAACTGTAATTTCTTTATTTCAGTTCCTAAATCAGCAAAATCTGCCGATAACAAACTTGGCGCAATTTTAACCATTTAATCCTCCTTATAATCTGATTATAATATTTCATTTTTTAAAAGCCGGTTAATGATGCTTGATTTTTTTATTTTTATGATTACCTGAATTAAACCATAATTTTTTTAGGAGATAGATAATGGGTGAAATGGCTCAAAAAATTGTAAAACTGGATAAAGATGAACTAATTAAAGAATTAAATGTTGCTTTTGCAGAAGAATGGCTTGCATATTATCAATATTGGATTGGCGCACAAGTGATGGTCGGCCCAATGCGTAACTCTATTGCTGAAGAATTTGTTGAACATGCAAATGAAGAATTAAAACACGCAACTTGGCTTAGTGAAAGAATTATTCAATTAGGCGGAACCCCTGTCTTAGATCCAGAAAATTGGAAAACTGTAGCTAATTGTCGTTATGATGCTCCTATTGATCCATTTGTAACAACCTTAATTGAACAGAATGTGGTTGCAGAACGTTGCGCAATAGCAAGATATCAAAAAATTTGTGATATGACACACGGAAAAGATTATGAAACATTTAGAATCTCTGAAAAAATACTAAAAGAAGAAATAGCTCATGAACAAGAAATAGGAGACTTTGGAGAAGATATAAAGGCAGGACTCGAACGATTATAATCCCTTTTAACCTAACTCTCTGTTTTAAATGCATAAAACCATCGAATAATAAATTTGATGGTTTTATTTGTTGACATATTAGCCAAAATATTTAAAATAATGACAAATAATAGAGTCGCATAAGACAAAATATGGGTTTTTATCTTACTTATTGTATCTTTGAGGCGAATCGTAATCAACCTCCAAATAAAAGTCGATTTGTTTTTAAGTTTGCAATTTGAGGATAAATGAGAGCCTGATGTATAATACATCAGGCTCTTTTTCATTTTAGTACAATGATTAATTAAATCTCGCCGGATGCATAACGCTTAGCCATTGCAGATAACGGCATAACCTTAATTTTATCTGCGTGACCTGCGGCACCAAAAGCAACAAAACGCTCTTCACAAACTTTTTGCATTTCTTCAATTGCCGGTTTTAAGTATTTGCGAGGATCAAACTCTTTAGGATTCTCAGCAAAAATCTTGCGAATTGCTCCGGTAATAGCCATACGACAATCGGTATCAACATTTACTTTACGAACACCAGACTTGATACCTCTAACAATTTCTTCAATCGGAACACCATAAGTTTGAGGAATCGCACCACCATAAGCATTGATTAAATCTTGTAATTCTTGCGGAACAGAAGATGAACCATGCATAACCATATGGGTATTAGGTAATTTTTTATGGATTTTTTCAATAGTTTCAATCGAAAGAATCTCTCCATCCGGTTTACGTGTAAATTTATATGCACCGTGAGATGTACCAACAGCAACAGCTAAGGCATCCAGCTTGGTTTCTTCTACAAAACGAGCCGCTTCATCCGGGTCCGTCACAAGACGTTTTTTGTCAATTACACCTTCTGCACCATGACCATCTTCTTTATCACCTTTTCCGGTTTCCAATGATCCGATAACACCGAGTTCTCCCTCAACTGAGGCACCAACAGCATGAGCTCTGGCCACAACTTCTTTAGTTACCTTTACATTATACTCAAATGAAGATGGTGTTTTGCCATCAGCCTCTAAAGAACCATCCATCATTACAGATGAATAACCATTTACAATTGCTGATTGGCAAACATCAATTGAAGAACCATGATCTTGGTGTAAACAAATTGGCAAATTAGGAAACATCTCTATACCGGCAGCAACCATGTGACGTATCATCGGATCTCCGGCAAATTTTCTGGCACCGGTTGAAGTTTGTAAAATAACCGGAGCATTAACTTTTTGAGCTGCTTGCAAAACGGCAATAACTTGCTCCATATCATTAAAATTGAATGCAGGAACACCATAATTATTCTCTGCAGCATGGTCAAGAATCTGACGCATTGAAACTAAAGGCATTTTTTTCTCCTTATCTATAAATTAACTACCGCAAATAATATTATTAAACCACTTTTTTGCAAGTTGTTTTTAATCTTTGTGATTATCTATTTGATGCTATTTTTAACAGCATCAACAACTTCTTCTACAGTGATTCCAAAGTATTTATATAGCTCATTAGCGGGTCCGGACGCTCCAAAACCATCCATACCGATAATATCACCATCACATCCGACATAACGTTCCCACCCATATTTACTTGCTGCTTCTACAGCTATGCGTGGAGCTGAACCTAATACTTCTAATCTATAAGGTTCAGGTTGTGCATCAAACAGTTCACAACAAGGCATAGATACTACAACTGTTTCTATTCCTTCTGAAGCTAGTTTAGCTCTTGCTTCCATAGCTAAGGAAACTTCTGAACCTGTAGCAATAATCGTAGCTTGGCGCTTTTTTGCATCACCGGCCAAAATATAACCTCCTTTAGCTGTAAGATTTTCATTAGCAGAATCTCTTAACAATGGCAATCCTTGACGAGTTAACGCTAAAATACTTG
>JAZNVJ010000124.1:0-4867 GCA_045592765.1 Alphaproteobacteria bacterium
TATAAAACTGCTACAGAAAAAAGCTAAGGGTAAAAGTGTATCTTTGTTGCACATGCCCGTAGGTTTAGTTGTTGCTCCGGTTAAAAATGGAGAGGTTTTAAGTCCTGAAAAATTTGAAGAGCTTCCCGAGGATGAAAAGAAGCAACTTTTAGATGACTTAAATCAAATGCAAGCAGAAATAGAAAACACGGCTCAAGATTTGCCACAATGGGAAGATAAACAACGCAAAGAGATTAACGATTTGCGTGAAAAATTCTTAAAGCTTACCGTAAAAAATCCTATAGACGAATTACATGATAAATATAAAGGTTATAAAAACGCACTAGAATTTTTAAAAAGCATTCTAAAATACATAGTTACCAATGCTGATGAATTTTTGCCATCAACAGAGGAAACAACGATTAGTGGCGATTCTACGCCTGAAGATCCTCTGAGCGCAATATTTTCTAAATTTAAACAACCAGAAGAAGATAAATATGCTAAATTTAAGGTTAATGTAATTGTAAAAAATGAAGCAGGTGCAGGTGCGCCAATAATTCACCTTGATCATCCTACGCAAGGAAATTTGGTCGGAAAAGTAGAGCGTATTCAACAATACGGAGCTCTTTTAACAGATTTTACTTTGATAAAGTCAGGTGCTTTACACAATGCCAATGGCGGCTTTTTGCTTATCGATGCTCGAAAATTATTGATACAACCCTATGCTTGGGATTCCTTAAAAAGAGCATTGGCATCTAAAACTATTAAGATAGAAGCTCCTAGCGAGGAAACAACGTTTACCACCATTTCTCTTGATCCAGAGCCGATTCCATTAAACGTAAAGATTATTCTTACAGGAGATGCTGAATTATATGAATTATTATCGGAAAGAGATCCTGATTTTTCAGACTTTTTCAAAGTAGAGGCTGATTTTGGCGTATTAATGGATAGAACTCCGCAAAATGAAGTTGAATATGCAAAACTCATCGGTTCATTATCCAAAAAGAAAAATCTTCGCTCTCTAAACAAACAAGCTGTAGCTAAAATTATAGAGCACTCTTCTCGTTTAGCGGATAGTTCAGAAAAACTTACAGCACATATTGCATCAATAGGTGATTTGTTGCGAGAGGCTGATTATTGGGCTCGCAAATCTAAAGCTAACCAAATTGGAAAAAATCACATAGAACAGGCTATTGAGGCACAAATTTATCGTAGCGACAGAATCAAGCAAGCTATGTTGGAGCAAATAGATAAAGGTACGATATTAATAGATGTTGACGGCAAAAAGGTTGGTCAAATAAATGGCTTAGTAGTTTATAATTTTTCTCGCACATGCTTTGGTAAGCCTTCTCGTATAACAGCACAGGCTCGTATTGGAAGAGGGGAATTTATAAATATTGAACGAGAAGTAGAGATGAGCGGCCCCATTCATTCTAAGGGAATGCTCATTTTAGAAAGTTTGCTGGCCAATCGATTTGCCAAATATTCTCCGTTATCATTGTCCGCAGCAATAGTTTTTGAACAATCATATGGAGGAGTAGATGGAGATAGCGCATCTTCTACAGAATATTATTGTTTGCTTTCAGCTATTTCTGGTGTCCCAATAAAACAAAGTATTGCAGTTACCGGTTCAATCAATCAATTTGGAGAGATTCAGCCCATAGGCGGAGTTAATGAGAAGATAGAAGGTTTCTTTGATGTTTGTGCTCATCATGGATTAACGGGAGAACACGGAGTAATTATTCCTAGAACGAATGTTAAAGACTTAATGTTAAGAGATGATGTTCTAAAAGCTGTAGACAGTGGATTGTTTCATGTTTGGGCAATAGATACTGTTGATGATGGTATAGAAATACTAACAGGTCTAAAAGCTGGAACATCAGACAAGAGCGGTAAGTTCCCGAAAGGAACAATTAACCGTAAAGTTCAAGATGGTTTAGAGTTCTTTTATAAGCAATACGCAAAGTATGCTAAAGAAACGCACGGCAGCATCTAAGCAAAATAAAAAGGATTTGAGTTTCTCAAATCCTTTTTTTAATTGGCGCGCCCGAGAAGATTCGAACTCCTAACCTTCTGATCCGTAGTCAGATGCTCTATCCAATTGAGCTACGAGCGCATTCAATCTCGTATAGAGTTACTACATTATTTAATTTATAAATGCAAGCAAAATTTTTTAATAATTTAAAAGAATTTTAATTTATTAGGTCGTAAAATAAGCATCGAACAATTTTATATTTGCAAAATATTCACTTAGCTTTTGTTTTTTTATAAAAATACCTTTACAATAAAGGTTAATAGTGTAAAAACATAAGTGTATGTATTTTTAGATAAGGTGCTTTATTAAATGACAAAATCTGTAGTTAAAATGTCTTGGCCGTTAGCCGTAGCTATATTGCTTGGTGGTTGCGCATATTCTTCCGATGCCATTTTTCCTTCATTGTTTGGTTCTGACGAGCAAGAAGAGGCAGTAAAAAATGCAACTTTTAGCGATGAATCTATTGTTGGAACCACAAATTTTGAGCCTTCAGGAGTATCAGAAGGTGGCGATACTGGCACATTTGTTGGGCAAAAAGTTATCACTTTTCGCAAAGAGTTACAACAGTTGCAAAATTCTATTCGTAACAACAATGCTTTATTGCAACAAATTCGTGCATCTGTTGTAAATAATGCTATTCAATATCACAAAGCAACTGGCATGATAGAAGCTAAGTTACAGGTAGGAACTACTCCTGGTAATCCACATATGTTTGGTATTTTGGATAGTGCGCAAAACAATATTCAGGTTATGAATGCCAATGCTAATGCTTTAAGTCAGTTGTCAGCAAAAATAGCTGCTGATGCCGCTAATACAGACTATTTGGTTAATGCGATTCGTGCCGCTTATAGTATTTCTGGAGCTGTTGATGAAGATCATCGTCAACTGCATGTTTTAGAGAACGAAGCTAGTCAGACCTCTATTCTTATGAGTAGTTTGTTGAATGAGGTAAATAGTGATATTTCTCGTCAAAAACAATATATTATTACAGCGGAAGATACAATAACTCATTTGCATTCAGCTATCAAAAATGGCAGTTATGGAGTGAATAATGTTCCGATGGGAGCTTTATCTGGAAGCAATTTTGGAGCTGTATCAGCAGTTAATAGTGGCTCTCCTTTGTTTGTTGCCAAGTTTAACAAATCTGATGTTGATTACAAGTCTGGGTTAAAACAAGCTGTGAGTAGTGCTTTGAATAAAAAACCGAGTGTCGTTTTTAACGTTGTTGCTGTGAGCCCAGTAAACGGTTCCCCTGTTATTGCCAAAAACAATGCCACCCAAATTTTCCAAGATATGATAGATATGGGGGTTAACGCGGCAAATATTAACCTATCTGCAAAAACAGGTGCCGGTAATACTTCAGAAGTTCAGATTTTTGTCAGATAAATAATAATATTTAGAGACAAGAAACAGCGGTGGAGAGCCGCTGTTTTTTTTTGTGGAAAATTAAGCTTTATACAATTAATTGATTACAATTTTATTTCTCTTCTATCTATAATGTGACAGCTTATTTTGAGCATAAGGTGAGAATTTCAACAATCAAGGTTGTTGGAATATGGTGTTTTTTATAAAAAAAGGGTCATCCACAGTATCCGTTTAAGGTATCGTAATAAGTAATGACAATGTTTTTGCCTCTCTCCGCCCAAACGGTGTTGAAGTTGTTTTAAACTCACCCCTATCCTGACCTTTCCCTATCAAGGGGAAAGGAAATTTTTTATTCCCTTTTACTTCCTCCCCCTTAATGGAGGAGGATTAAGGTGGAGGTGTTTCAAAGAACACAAGCGGTACTCAAACTCTTCTAAGTCATTTTATATTTTATTGTCATTGCAAGGAGCTTACCTCTATCCAAACTGTCATTGCGAGGAGCATTAGCAACAAAGCAATCTTGGCTACTTTTCTATTTTGCCGAGATTACTTCACTTCGTTCGTAATGACATTTATTGTTTTTTTATCTAATCACTAATGACTAGTTACAATGATTTTCTTGAATTTAAAGCTAATTGCAAAGTGCCTTCATCCATATAATCAAGCTCTGCTCCCATAGGTATCCCTTGAGCCAAGGTGGTAATTTTGATATCAAAATCTTTTAATCTTGAAGTTATATAGTGTGATGTTATTTGTCCATCAATCGTTGCCGGAAGGGCTAAGATTATTTCTTTTATATTTTCAGCTGCGATTCTTTTAAGTAAGCTTTCTATAGCCAGGTCTTCTGGTGCAATACCATCTAAAGCAGACAAAACCCCTCCTAAAACATGATATTTACCCTTAAATAAAGAAACTCTTTCCATTGCCCACAAATCTGCAACGTCTTGTACTACGCATATTTGTCCCACATCTCTAACAGAAGATGTGCAAATAGAACAAGGTGATGATGTATCAAAGTTACCACATATTTCACAGGTTTTTACATTATTAACAACAGTATTCATAATATCTATCAAAGGCAAAAACAAAGTTTCTTTTTTCTTTAACAAATATAAAACAACCCTTCGTGCTGAGCGAGAGCCTAAGGATGGTAGTTTTGCAATCAGTTTTATAAGTTTTTCTATATCTGAGCCAGCCATTTATATTCTCTATTTAAAAGGGCAATTTCATTCCGCCGAGGTTGAGCCCTCCGGTCATAGCGCTCATGCTATCTTGCATTTTTTTATCGATTTTTGCTTTTGCATCATTATAAGCTGCAATAATCAGATCTTCCATAACTTCAGAGTCATCGGGATCAATAAGGGTTTTATCAATAGTAATTTTTTTCATTTCAAATTTACCATTTAAAACAAGCTTAACCATACCACCGCCAGATGTTCCTTCAGCTTCTTCTAGGGCAAGTTTTGCTTGTTCTTCTTCCATCTTTTT
>JAZNVJ010000125.1:0-3259 GCA_045592765.1 Alphaproteobacteria bacterium
CAGATGAAATGCTTTGGATAAAGATGTTCCTCCTTTGAAACACAATATTTTATTCAAATATTCATCCGAGAATATTCTATTTAATGTCCAACATACCCAAAAATCTTTTTCAACCATTTCAGCATTCATTTTTAATGCTGATGCAGTATCTAGAAAAATAGCTTTTCTTTCTTGTTCTTTGCTTTTAGCAATAAGTTCTATCATTTATTTGTCCTTTTTATCTGCTATTTCTGATATTATTTTATAAACCCATCCAGTAGCTTTTGTGCTATTTTTCTTTATTTTTAACCATTCTTCTGCATTAAACTTATTTTCAAGCTTATACAAAAATTCAGAAGTTATATTATTTTCTCCGATACTTTTTATCGCCTGAACAACTAACATTGTTTTTTTATCAGAAATAGCGGCTTCCCTATATATGTGATGCTTAAATTCTAATGTTTGCCCTAATATATCATAAGTTTTGCTAGGACCATCTGAAAGATAAATGTATTTTCCCATTATTTGAGTAGACAATTCAAGATAATTTAAGGCAGTTTCACCTGATGGTTGAATACGCCAAGAAAATTTACGAGCTAATGCAAATGCTACTTGTTCCATATCGGGAGCTACATTTTTATTCAAGATGTTACTAAAAATAGGATAGTCATAAAGACCTCTTGCAATTCTTCTGATTTTATCTAATTTTACTAAATCTTCTAAAGAATTGCCAATTTCCCATCGTTTAAAATCACCAGAGAAATCATTTGGCGTAAAACACCACCCCCTGCCTCTGCCGTAAATCCGTGATAATATCCTGTTTTTAACACTTTCCATGATATTCCTCTTCGCTAATTTTACACAAAAAATGTGTATTCTTTGTGTAGTTTATTATGCACATTGAAAAAAATCAAGACAATTTATTAAATTGATAAAAGTCATGGTCATTTTAGAAAATGCCGACTTGTCGGCAAAATCTAAAATGAATATAAGTTAAACTATTTTTCTATAAATCTTTGCAAGTTCTTGTTGTCCTACTTTATTTAAGTGGACGGCATCCATATAAATCTTTGATAAATCCAGTAAACAAAAGCTTGTATAAGCATCTAAATACTTGATTTGATGCGTTTCACACAGTTTTGCCAGTTTTTGATTAAATGTTTCAACATCTGCATTAAACCCCCATCTATCCTCATCAAGCCAATCTTGGTTTGGAAAAAGCTCTTCTCTGACAGGTAAAACTGACTGAACAATAATGTTAGACGCCTTTGTTTTGGCTACTTTTAAGACTTCTTCATACTGATTGATAAGACTGGAAATGTCTATTTGGTTGGGTTTAGGAGTTCCGGACAGCAAATTGTTAATGCCTACCGCTAAAAACAAAGTGTCATAATGATTGTCGTCTTGCTTGATTTTGCGTAAAACACCTTCAATCTGCTCGCCATTTTGCGCTAGTTTCAAAGCTTCATTTCCTAGATAAAGCTCATCAAACCAGCTTTGATTATTGTTGCCATAACCAAATGCAATACTATCGCCATAAACACCAAATTTGTAGTTCATAAGGTTTTTCTCTTATTTTAAGCAATTAATCTCATTTTGAAGGTTTTCTAAAAATTGACCTGCATGAGCGCCATCCATTTGAGTATGATGAAATTGAAAAGATATAGGAAGATAGTATCTAAATAGTTTTTTACGATATTTTCCCCAAATGATAAACGGATTATTGAAAATCCCGCTATTCATTCCGACAGCTCCATCAATCTCGGTGTTAATAATGGCAGATGTGCCTATAACCATACTATTTTCTGATAAATCTCTATCTTGGCAAGTTTCAGCAACTTCTTTTGTAGATTTCAAATATTCCTGATTAAATGTTTCCAAGTTATCCGTATATAATATGTCGCAAGAACTAACCTCATTTTCTTTGTTTTTAACAATAGTGTTAATAGCTATGCTATCATATTGTATGAGCTGATTGCCAACTGGAAGTATATAAAACTCCTTTATGCTAACAGCGGCTTTACCGATGCAATAATCTAGTAACATATTAAATTTTAGCTTTTTCTTCTTTGAAATTTTAACAAGATTGGAAACATCCAATGTCTTGAAGAATGTTACCATCGGATTTGGGGCTTTCATCCAAAGTTCAAAAGCTTTTGCTCGGCTTGTTTCCTTATAATTAACTTCTCTTTTCATTGTTATTATCCCACCATTGTCATACATTTCATTCCTAAAACCAATGCAATCATACCAATAACGATTGAAAACAACAGGTATGAAAAGGCTTCGGTATAATTATTTTCGCTGATAAGTGTTGAGAAATTCAACAAATAGGTTGAAAATGTTGTAAAACCACCTAATAAACCGGTCATTATAAACAATTTTAGGTTGGTATTATCTGCCAAATGCTTTTGAAAGTAGGTATAAGCACAGCCAATTAAAAAAGCGCCAAGAATGTTTACAATCATTGTTCCCCAATGAGAATTGATTTTGCAACAAATCAGCCATCTTAAAACCGAGCCAACACCACCACCTAAAAACACACCTAATATTGAATACATCAAATCCTCTCTTTCTTAAATAAAGGATAAAGCACAGTTTGTTAAAAAAGCTATAAATTATAGCATAAACTGAACTTTTTTCTTTGTTTTTTCGTTATATAGCTTGTAAGATGAAAACATAAGGAGATGTTTAATGCGATATGTAATTGCTTTGATTTGTATGCTTTTTGCTGGTTCGGCTTGGGCTGATATGCGTTGTTCTACCAATTCTTTGGGTGTTACAACTTGTAAGGATAGTGATGGACGAGTTATCAAATCTCGCACAAACTCACTGGGAACAACAACTTATACCGATAATAAAGGAAATAAAGTAAAAGCAAGAACCAACTCTTTGGGCACTACAACCTATACCAGCAGCGATGGTACAAGAGGTACGGCACGGACAAATTCGCTTGGGACGACCACTTATAAAGATAATAAAGGCAACACTATAAAAGCCCGCACAAATTCATTAGGCGTTACAACCTACACCGACCAAAACGGTAAGAAAACCAAATGTAGAACGAATTCGTTAGGTGTCACAAGGTGTGATTAGAATGATATATAAAAATTAAAAAATATTATTTGTAAATGGTGGTATATCAACATTTAATAATGATGCAATATTAAATACAACGGAAGATGTTACATCTTTATTTAGTGAAGAAAGAACTTTATTGACATAAATTTCACAATCCAATCCCCCTCTGCTTGCATAAAAGATATCTCGTAAACAAACC
>JAZNVJ010000126.1:0-11241 GCA_045592765.1 Alphaproteobacteria bacterium
TGATAAATATTATTGCTGAACAAAACGATATGTTTAGAAAAATTGAACATCAAGAGTTGATTACATCTATTGTGGTGGCAAATAAGATTGAATCATTAGAAAAAAATAAATATCAATTACGTCAACAGCTTGAGCAAATAGAATATAAAACTAAGAATTTGTATAGAGCTTATTTTGTTGCGATGATTATAATTAATATTTTGATAGCGATAGCAATTTTGTTTTTAGCAACGATAATTATGAGAAGAAGGTCTTTGCCAATGCAAAAATTAGTGAGGAGGATTGTTGGTAATGCCTAAGAAAATATTAAATACAGCAATGTGGACGGCTTTGGTTGCATTTTTATTTGCAGTGATTTCGATTTTGTTGATGCAAAATAAATTTCCGGCTCAGTCTATGGGAGAAGTTTTATTTGCTAAAACTTATGATTTGGGAACAGATGTTAATAGAATTAAAATATCTTCAAAAGAAAATAACGTTACATTAGTGCAAAAAGATGGGTATTGGGCAGTAGAAGAAGCAGATAACTATTTTTCAAGGCTTGAATTGATTAACAGTTTATTATTGGCATTAAATAATACAACATTTTATACTAAAATTGATTTTTCAGAAGAGTTATTAAAAGATGCAAAACTTGATGAAAAAGGAGTTTTGATAACAACATTTGTTGATGATGAGCCTATTGATGAGGTTATAATCGGTAGAGCTACTCAAAATTCTGAATATACATTTGTTCGCAAAAAAAATATTGAAGAAATATGGATAGCTGATGGGCAATTTTTATTGCCGATGGAATTTTACTCTTGGGTTATGCAACCTATTATTGACTTGCCGGTGGACATTATTGAAGAAATAACAGACGGAACAAAAGTTATTAGTCGTAATAAAATCGGAGAAAATTTTCGCCATAAAGATAATCAAATAGCTTCTCCTCAAGCAATTTTGAATGTTGCATCGAAGATATTTGTTGAGGGTGTTATGAGAGATGATAATTTTGAGATTGATAATTATCCTAATCAACGAGTTATAACTTTTACTTTATTTCCGGGATTGATAATTGAATATCATCTTTTTTACAATGCATCAGAATATTGGTTAAAAATAAATTTAGATAAAACTCCTCTACCAAAAACAGTAGTTAATGCTTATATAAAGGATAACAAGGCCTTTTATGAAGGTTGGTATTTTAAGCTGCCGGAGAGAATAGGTAAAGCCTTAAGCCTGTCTCCTTTAAGATGATGAGAGAGAGATGAAGCAATGTTGCAAGGACTTGTCATATAATTTAAACCAATTACGTAGACGCATAAATTTTGCCGAGCGAATGGCCAAATTAGGCTATTGGGAACTTAATCTGGAAGAAAAAAAGTTTTTTTGGTCCGATGAGATGTATCGAATATTTGGAGTTAAAGCAAATAACAATTCCTATAAACATAATCTCATTAAAGAACATATATATCAAGATGATTTGCCAATATATAAATATCAATTGCAAAAAATAATAAAAAATTTGGAGCCGGTTGAAGGGGTAGTTCGAGTAATTGAAAATTCTGGTGAAATAAAATATTGTATATTTAAAGCCGATTTACTACTTAGAAAAAAACAAAAAGTGATTATCGGTATTCTTCAAGATGTTAGCAAATGGATATATAAACAAAATGAATTAGAGGTTGCCAATATTCAAAAAAACTTTTTTTTAGCTCAAGCAAGTCATGATTTGCGTCAACCGATGCAAGCACTTCAGCTTCAGGTTGATGCTATGGACGAAAAAGAATTATCTGCAGTTAATAGAAGCAATCTCTATAAAATAAAAGATAGCATTAGTCATTTGCGCAAATTATTAGATAATTTTTTAGATATATCTAAGCTTGATTCTGGCGGAATTGTTCCGCAATATCATGAATTTGAATTGCAAGATTTGTTTTGTGTTGTGTGTCGAGAATATCATTTTTGTTTTGATGCGCAGATTAGTTGCAAGGTAATGAATAAAAAAATTAAAAACGATGCATTGTTACTTGAACGAATTGTTCGTAATTTGCTAAATAATGCAATGAAATATACTAAAGGAAAAATATTGCTTTCAGTTCGTGTGAAACATCAAGAGCTAATAGTTAGAATTATTGATAATGGTTGCGGAATAGCAAAAGATGAGCAAAATTTAATATTTAATGATTTTTATCAAAGCAATAAAATTATCAATAATCGCAGTAATGGGGCAGGATTGGGTTTGGGCATTGTGCTTAGAATTGTTAAATTGTTAAAGGGAAACATTAAGTTGCGCAGTAAACTCAATGCATATACTGCGTTTGAAATACGATTACCTCTAATCAATGGTTGATATTGAAAATATGGTTTAGCTAACTAATTCATATAGTGTATGGGACTAGTCTTTGTACTTGTAGGGTTAACAAGGATTGGAGGCATACAATGCAGGTATATTGTGATGCAAGTTTTGACGAAAAAAATAATGTTGCCGGAATTGGAATCTCGATTGTAGATGGGCAAAAACGTCGTACTTTCTCTAATTGGATAAAAGTAAGAACAATTAACGAAGCAGAGTTGTTTGCAATATATTTGGCAGGAATTTTAAGTGAAGGTAATGCGACAATATATACCGATTCACAAGTAGCTATAAGCTATATTGAAAATTCGATTAAAGATAAAAAAAGAAATCGAGATCAGTTTATAAATCATAGATATTGTGAATATTGGGCTTATAAAATTCGCAAAAAAGGTATTCATCCCGAAAAAATTAAAGCGCATCAAAAAGTTTTTCAACTCCATCCCATGGGCAATAGAATGGCGGATTTATTGGCAAATGAGGGTAGGGCAAAATTTTATGCTTCAAGATAGTAATCAAATCTTGCAAAAACTCATTTTTTATGCTAAATAATTTAGCGATTTATAATTTTTAAGGGAGAAAAAATATGGAAACAAAAGTTGCTGTAATCGCCATTATTGTTGAAAACAGAAATTCAGCAGAGGAGTTAAATGCTATTTTGCATGAATATGGTGAATATATTATCGGACGCATGGGAATTCCATATAAAGCAAAAGGTATTAATGTTATTAGTGTGGCGGTTGATGCTGAGCATGATGTTATTAGTGCAATGGCCGGAAAAATCGGCAATTTGCCTAATGTTACGGTAAAGACAGCATATTCCGGATCTAACTAATATATAAAACTGACGGGAAAGAGTAATCTGCCCCGAAAGAGGTGTAATAATGGTTTATAATATAAAATCGGCAAAGGCCGAAGAGTTTATTTGTCACGAAGAAATTTTAGATAGTTTGGCTTATGCAAATGCCAACAAAGGAAATCTGCAATTAATTGATGAAACAATTAAGAAAGCTGAGCAACGCAAAGGTTTGTTGCACAGAGAAGCTTTACTTTTGCTCGATTGTCAAGATGAAGAACGAAATCAAAAAATATTTACTTTAGCTGAGCAGATAAAGAAAGATTTTTATGGAAATCGGATAGTTTTGTTTGCGCCGTTATATCTTTCTAATTATTGCGTAAATGGTTGTGTGTATTGTCCATATCATGCCAAAAACAAGTTGATTGCTCGCAAAAAAATGTCTCAAGGAGAAATAAGGCAAGAAGTTATAGCTTTGCAAGATATGGGCCATAAAAGATTGGCTCTTGAAGCCGGTGAAGATCCGGTTAATAATCCGATTGAATATATTTTAGAATCTATAAAAACAATTTATTCCATTCAGCATAAAAACGGGGCAATCAGACGAGTAAATGTTAATATTGCGGCTACTACCGTAGATAATTATCGCAAGCTCAAAGATGCCGGAATTGGTACTTATATTTTATTTCAGGAAACTTATAACAAAGAATCTTATGAAAAACTACATCCTACCGGACCTAAGCATAACTATGCTTGGCATACTGAAGCTATGGATAGAGCAATGGAAGGCGGAATTGATGATGTAGGACTTGGAGTTCTTTATGGCTTGGAATCTTATCGTTATGAGTTTGTGGGACAATTAATGCATGCCGAGCATTTGGAGGCTGTCTTCGGGGTTGGACCGCATACGATCAGTGTGCCCAGAATTAAAAGAGCCGAAGGAATTGATCCGAATGCTTTTGATAATGGTATAGATGATGATACTTTTGCTAAGATTATTGCTTGTATCAGAATTGCTGTGCCATATACCGGAATGATTATTTCTACCAGAGAAAGCCCGAAGGTGAGAGAAAGAGCTTTGCATTTAGGGGTTTCACAAATCAGTGGAGCTTCTAAAACCAGTGTGGGGGGATATGCTCGTCCGGAACCTGAAGATGAAAATTCTGCTCAGTTTGATGTGAGTGACAATAGAACCTTAGATGAGATTATTTATTGGTTGATGAAAATGGGCTATGTTCCAAGTTTTTGCACAGCGTGTTACAGAGAAGGGCGTACCGGAGACAGATTTATGGAACTTTGCAAGTCTAAACAAATCCAAAATTGTTGTCACCCTAATGCTTTGATGACATTGAAGGAATACTTAGTGGATTATGCTTCTGAGGCAACAAAAGAACTGGGACAAGCATTGATTCAATCTGAATTGGGAAATGTTCCACAAGAAAAGGTACGAGAAATTGTACAAAAGCATTTGGGCGAAATTGAAAAAGGCAAGCGAGATTTTTATTTTTAGATAAAAATTTTGTCAAAATTCACTTGAATATAGTTTAAATATATGTTATTTTGTGGCAAGTTTTGTATATAAGGACTTGCCACATTGATTATTGCCAATTTTAGAGAATATTTAGAATATATCAGAAATATGTTTGTGCCAGAAAACACAAGCAGTATTGACGCATATGTTGTTGATATGCGGAAATCCGGGCAAAAGCAAAAGGAAACAAGAGAGAAACTAAAAAAAGAAATAGCAATTATAACTGCAAAAATTAATTTTTTGCGAGAACAACTTAAAGCCGAAAACAACAAACAAAAAATCAGTCAGCAAATTAAGCTGTTAAAGACGAATAAAGTCGAATTATTGAAAAAACTTAAACAGCAATCACAAGTCACAAGGTTTGCGATGCTTTCCGATGAAACCAAAACAGTATTGTGTACACTAAAGGTTTTGCGTAAATATTTAACCAAAGAGCTGATGGAAAATGAATTTTCCGGCATGAAAAAAGATGAAAGCGGAAATTTAATTTTTGACTCTCAGGTGTTTGAAAATTCATTTTTATATCAAGATACTCGTCACGTTTTTGACTATATTTCGGCCTATATTGTGCAAAATCCAGGAAAAGTGCTTTCTGAGAGTTATTTTAATAAGTTTTTTGATAAAGAAAGCGGTTGGCGAGGGATTGTTAATCATGCAGATAAGTTTTTTGATGCTCAAAACAAGCGTAAGAAAACCAGAGCTGAAATTATAGCCGAAAGTAAAAGTGATATAGAGATTGTTCGTGAATATACGGAAAGCAAAGTGATATTAGTGCGTCTAAAAACGCCGGAAGCATTGGATTATGAAGGCACTGCGGCGCATAATTGTGTTGGTGGCGGAAGTTATGATAAGTTACTAAACAAAAAACAGAGCGGAATTTATTCTTTACGCAGATTAACTAAAGACGGAGAGTTAAAGCCGGTTGTAACTATTGAATATAACGATGGAATAGTGAAACAAATTCACGGTCCATGTAATGGAATTGTCGGATTTGATTATACTATGGTAGCCAGAGATGCAGTGCTTAGGTTAATGAATTTAGACAGCATTCAAGATTTGGTGGCAGATAAGAGATTTACCGATAATATATTAGGTTGCTTAGGACTTTATCGTGATGGAAAAGGAAGTTATTTTGATATAATGACTATAAGCGAAGATGTTGATTTTGAAATACCAAAATTGATTGTTGAAGCGAGTAGTATCAAAGATTATGATTTTGAAAAATTAAAAATTAAAGATGTTGTAATTGAAGGTGAATTAACTTCTGCAGATGTTAAATACATTAGTAAATTTAAGCATGCTAATAAGATTAACATTAAAGCTCTTGGTGGAGACTGTTATATCGATTTGCAAGGATTTGATGAATTAGAAAAATTGGAAATAGATGCTAAAGAATATGCTTGTACAATAGCAAATTGCGGTGAAAATATTGAAAAAATAAAATATAGTGGTGATAAACTTCCGGTTATTATCGGAAGCAAGGAAATTCCAAATCTTGAATTGTATATCAGGACACCACAGACGTTTAGTCTTAATGATATTCCAAGTGCCAAAAAAATATCAATATTTGCAAGGCCAGATACTTTTATGAATGTTGAAGATTGTAAATCTACAGCAGAAAGTGTCCATTTTGAAGAGGTTGCGTTGGGAAAAATCACAACAAATGAATTTCCAAATTTGCAACATTTAGAAGTGAGTGGATGCAGTTGTAATGAAGTTGGATATTTTCCTAAGTTAAAGACTTTGAAATGTAATTTTTTTGCTAATGAGGACAAGGAGTTTGATCTTAGCCTTTTTCCTAAGATTGAGAAAATTCGTATTGTTGCAAATAATGATTATGAAATAAATATACCGGAACATCAAGAAATTAAAGAACTTAACCTTCTTGATGCGAAGCATTCGCATACATGTACATTAAAAGGAAAAGGTGGCAAAATTCAAAATTTAGATGTCGGTAGCGGAATTAAAGTTCGTTCTGAATTTGAAGGCCCAACCAAAGTACAACGTGTTTCTTTTCATGATACAACGGTAGATGGTAGTTTTTTACATAATTTAAGAGCGGAAGATGTTTCGTTTGACAGGTGTACAATAAATACTGATGTTGCTAAAAAATATATTACCGGAAGTGTGCTGCGTAAGGCTTCTATTTATGATAACAAAATAGAAGATGAGATTGCAGATTTTTCTGATTGTGAAGTTATAAATATGGACGGTTTGCTTGAATTAAAAGCCAAAAAAATAATTTTGCCGGAAAAACTTGATTATCTTAGCTTGCCATATTCAATAGACCCTGGAATAGAGGTTGTCGGAAGATGTTGTCCTAAAACATTAAAAATACATTCATATGATGAATTTTTGAATCATATAGATGTTAGTGGTGTTGAAAACTTTTCTTGTTATGAAGATGTTGCAAAAGATTTTCTTCCTTTGATGAGAAATTTAAAGCATTTGCAATCATATTATCTTCCATTAGAGTTAATATCTCAAAGTGTTGAAATTTGGGATGTTTATGATAATAATAGGATGTCTTTTTCTTATGGTGGAGATAGTGTTAGTTTACTTACAGGAAAGTTATATGACGAACGTATTGATTTGTGGAATGCAGAAAATATTAAGAAGCTTTCTGTTTCATCTTTGTGTAGCGGTGTCAAAGAAGTAATTTTGCCTCAAAATGTAGAAGAATGTAAAATACAGGGACAGTGCAAATCTAAAGAAATGGATTTTAGCAAATATAAAAAGCTAAGAAAATTAGAGTTAAACATACTTGATGAAAATATTGAAAAAGTTAAACTTCCTGCCAATATAGAGGAATTAAAAGCGGATAAATCAGATATTGGGATAGGGATAGTGTATTATGGAGATTGTACTCCGGTTTCTATAGAATGGGAGATTCCGGAAACAGCTAATCCTGAGGTAATAAAATATTTGCAAAATCAATATGGAAATGATAATGTCAGATTATTGAAAGAACAAAAAACTCAAAATTTATTGCCTATGGTGATTTGGCAACAGAAAGGTTTAGGAGGAAGTTTCAAAAGTTAGGATAGGGGTGATAATATGTCTGAAAATGCTGTTAATGATAAATTTTTGAATACTTCCAGAAAATTACGCATCAATCAGACGGATTGTGAAAGGAAACTTTGGTTTAAAATTAACAGAAAACAGTTGGGAGTTAAATTTAGAAGACAGTATGTTATTGCAAATAAATTTATAGTTGATTTTATTTGTTTGGAAAAGAAATTGGTTATAGAATTAGATGGTGGACAGCATTGTGATAAGGAAGATGATAAGGATAGAGATGATTGTTTGCAAAATATGGGGTTTAAAGTGTTGAGATTTTGGAATAATGAGATTAATGATAATATTGAAGGATGTATGGAAGTTATATGCGAAAAAATTAGGAAGTGATTATTAGACACCCCCACCTTAATCCTCCCCCATCAAGGGGGAGGAAGGATAGGAAGGGAAACTATCATCGAAGAGAGGAAAGCGGAATGTAAATCTTATCATCAAGAAGAGAAAAAAGTTTCGTTCTCATTAATGATGAAAGGTTAGAGACCTCCTTTTTTAGTTCCTTTCCCCTTGATGGGGAAAGGTTAGGATAGGGGTGATTAAAGATATCACATATTGAAAAGTTTTAATTGAAAATTATTGTATAACCTTAATATTTAAGAAATTATGGATGAAAACATGAAACTTAATGCTGTAGCAACTCTGATGAAATCGTTGGGGTTTGATCGCTACGACAAAATGGCAATGATGGAGATGCTCAGACAAGAGCTTTATCCGGAAGATCCTAAAAAGGAAGTCGAAATCAAAGAAATTGGTCAGAAGCACGAATTTCTGATGCTGTATCAAGATGGACGAAAATCTTATCATTTGCGCCAAGGTGAATGGCCTGTAGGTGTCATTGTAAGCCGAGCTGGCATGTCATTTGCTATCTACTGTCAACAGCATGAATGTTATGACGGAACAAACCGACAGGAAGCTACAAGGTATGCAACTACACTTCCAAAGGTGGAAGGAAAGAGTTGGAAAGTTATTTCCACAAGACATTGCCAGACACTTTGTACGCAACCTTTGTTTGCCAATCTTAATAAGCAGTTGAATCTGGTCGGTTGGCGAAAAATTGTTGAGAGTAACAAAAAAGAGGTTCTTACATCAGACGGATCTCTTACAGCTAATAACTGGGAGGTTTGGTTCGTTATGGATCTTTAAAAAATTGCGGTGAATGCTTAGGCTTCACCGCTTTTTTGTTGACTAAGCTGTTTTACTCAGCTAGTTTTGCTTTGACAAAGGAGATTTTTACTATGAGAACAGAACTTTTGGCTCCAGCCGGTGATATTGAAGCAGGATATGCAGCGCTTTATTATGGGGCAGATGCCGTTTATTTGGGGTTGCAACAGTTTTCAGCCAGAGCAACAGCTACTAATTTTGATGAAGCAAACTTGAATGAGTTTGTTGGTTATGCTCATTATTTGGGACGAAAAGTATATGTAGCGGTTAATACCGTTGTACAAGAAGATGAGTTACCACAACTTTTGCAAACCTTAGATATTTGTTCTCGTTGTAAGGTAGATGCCGTAATTATTCAAGATTTGGGAGTGGCAAGAGTTGTGCGAGAAAGCTATCCGGAATTGGAAATGCATGCCAGTACCCAAATGGCGGTGCATAATAAAGAAGGTGCTTTAACTCTGCAAAAACTCGGTTTTTCTCGTGTAGTGGTGGCAAGAGAATTGACTTTAGGCGAAATAAAAGAAATTGCCGCTATTCCCAATTTGGAAACCGAAGCTTTTATTCATGGAGCTTTGTGTTATTCTTATAGCGGATTGTGTTTATTTTCTTCTTTTGAAAGCGGTCGTAGTGCAAATCGTGGTAAATGCTTATATCCTTGTCGGTCGGAGTTTGGAGCTGAAGGTAAAACAGCTCATTATTTTTCAATGAAAGATATGGCTCTTCAAGAAGATGTGTTGAAAATGCCGGTTACATCGCTAAAGATTGAAGGACGAAAAAAGACCGCTCTATATGTGGCGGCAGTAACAGATTATTATAGACGGTTGTTGGATAATAAGTCGGTAGAAAACAGAGATGAAAATATTAAGCAGATTTTTTCTCGCCCGTGGTGTAAGTTTCATTTTAATGGTAGAGATAAAAATGTTATTGAACGTAATTTTGTGGGACACAGAGGGTTAAAAATCGGCAAGATTGAACACTTGGAAGGAAGAGCTATCATATTTAAGACGAGTCACGATATTGGTAGATATGACGGATTGCAAATTGAAATACCGGGGATAGAAAAGCCGTTTGGATTTTCGGTACAACAAATTAAGGTTGGGGGCAAGAATGTGTTTGAAGCCAAAGTCGGTGATGAAGTTAAAATAACCCTTCCGCCAAAAACCGAAAGGCTTGAAATCGGTTTAGATATATATTTGGCATCTTCTACCAAAGTTAAAGGATCTTATGACTATATCAAGCCTAAACCAAATGAATATAAGCAAAAAATCCAAACAAACGTAAATATTGATATTTATGAAGATAAGATTGTTGCAATTGCCGATGGGGTTAAAGCTGAAATATCAGGTGCTTTTGAGAAGGCGCAACAACCGCAAAAAACACAAGAAGCAATCGAAAAAGCCTTTGCTAAAAGTGGCGAAACTAATGTGATGTTGGGTAATTTGAACGTTAATAACCCGCAAGGTTTGTTTGTGCCAGCATCAATGCTAAATGAATTAAGACGTAATTTGTATGAAAAAATTATTCCGGCACATAAAAGCGGGGTATTACCGCTAGTGGAAACCAGAGTTAAATCCGAAACAAAATGGATTGTTAAAACAGATGATGTCGCAAATTTAGCAAGTCTTGATCTAAATGATTTTGCGGAAATAATAATTTTGTTGAACAAAAGCTCGCAAGTATCTGATTTTAAATCATTGCCTAAAAATAAGGTGCGCTTGGCTTTGCCTACAGTATGCCGAAATGTTGAAGTATGGAAATCGCTAATTGATAAGATGCTGAAGTCTGGTTTTTACAAGTGGGAAATTGCCAATTATTGGGGAAGGGAAGTTTTACCGCAAAGTGGTATTGATTTAAGTTTTGATGCGCCGATTTATATGTTTAATTCGCAAGCAACACAAATGGCAAAAGAAATGGGTGCAAGCAGAATAACTTTGGCATCGGAAGACATTATGCAAAATTTACAGAGTGTGGCAAAACATTCTGCTTTACCAGTTGTTTGGGAAGTATATGGTGATGTTCCGTTATTTACCAGTGCGGTTTGTATCAGAAATAATAGTTGCAAGGATTGTCATAGAGAGCAAAAGTGGATTAAACTCAACAAAAACGGGCATAAATACGAAGTGTTATCACAAGATTGTCAAACAATGCTTTTTGATGCTAATCCTTATTGTGTGACAACAGAAGCTCAAATGGTAAAAGCAGATTTTTATCGAGCAAGTTTTGTTTATAAAAAATATTCAGCGAAGCAAGTGGCTGAAATTTTTGCTAAATTACAAATTTTTGCCGATGTTTCTAATTGTCATAAAGGTAATTTGAACGGAAGAATTTTGTAAAGGTTAT
>JAZNVJ010000127.1:0-8566 GCA_045592765.1 Alphaproteobacteria bacterium
CTTTTTTTATTGCAATTTTGATGAAGAAAAAGCTTGCATTTGAAAGATTTTGGTTGTATAAAGTGCCCCTAACCGAGTGGATCGGGCTAATTGGCATGCCTGACGACTCGTTATAATTCCGTAATTTGTTTAATTTAGAAAGGGATTAAAATGCCTAAAATGAAAACTAAGAGTGCCGTAAAAAAACGCTTTAGCGTTACCGGTACCGGTAAATTAAAAAGAAACGCCGCTTATAAAAGACACTTGCTCTTCAATAAGCCTACAAAAATGAAAAGACAGGCTCGAGGTACTGTATTGCTTGACGAGGCTGATGTTAAAATCGTTAAGAAATTTTTACCATATTTGTAAGGGGAAGAAAAGATGTCACGTATTAAAAGAGGTGTTACTGCACACGCACGTCACAAAAAAGTTCTCTCTATGGCTAAAGGTTATAGAGGACGTAATAAAAACGTATTTAGAGTTGCTGTTGAAAAGGTTGAAAAAGCCTTACAATATGCTTATCGTGATAGAAGAACCAAAAAGAGAAATTTCCGTGCTTTGTGGATTCAGCGTATTAATGCTGCTACTCGTTTGCACGATATGACTTATTCTCGATTTATGAGCGGGCTCACCAAAGCTGGTATTGAGCTTGATCGTAAAGTATTGGCCGATATCGCTGTTAGAGAGCCCGAAACTTTTGCAAAACTGGTTGAACAGGTTAAGGCTTCTTTAAGCAAATAAGTATCAAAAAAAAATTAGTGTTAGAGAGTCTGCTTGAGCAATCAGGTAAGACTCTCTTGCATTTTAAATATGGTGAAAAAATGGAAAATATGGAAAATCTCAAAACAACTACTTTGGCTACAATTGCTGAGGCTACAGATTTGAAAGCTCTTGATGAAATCAGAGTTTCGGTCTTAGGTAAAAAAGGTGCGATTACTGATTTGATGAAAGGTTTGGCATCTCTTTCGGTAGAAGAAAAGAAAGAAATGGGTAAAACCTTAAATATACTCAAATCTGAAATAGAAAATGCGCTTGAGGCAAAAAAACAAATATTGGCAGAGGCAGAGCTTAATGCTAAGTTGGCCAAAGAAACAATAGATGTAACCTTGCCGATAAGACCGGAAAATCAAGGGCGTATTCATCCGGTATCTAAGATTTATGAAGAAGTGGTGGCAATTTTTGGTGAAATGGGCTTTGAGGTTGCAGAGGGTCCGGATATTGAAGATCAATTTCATAATTTTAATGCTCTTAATACACCTGCAAACCATCCGGCAAGACAAATGCAAGATACTTTTTATATTCCTAATCCGGAAAGTGATAATTTTGATGATAGTTATGTTGTCAGAACTCAAACATCTTCTGTGCAAATTCGCACAATGGAAAAGAAGCAACCACCGATTAGAATTATTGCTCCGGGGCGTACTTATCGTTCTGATTATGATGCAACCCATACACCGATGTTTCATCAGGTTGAAGGATTGGTAATTGATAAAAATATTACTATGGCCCATCTTAAGGGGTGTCTATATGATTTTGTTAAAGCATTTTTTGAATTAGATGAGCTTCCGGTACGCTACAGACCATCTTATTTTCCATTTACAGAGCCATCAGCCGAAATGGATATCGGTTGTAAAAAGAGCAAAACCGAACTTAAAATCGGTGCAGGTACAGATTGGTTAGAAATATTAGGTTGTGGCATGGTTCATCCTAATGTTTTGCGTGCCGGAGGTATTGATCCTGATGAATATCAAGGATTTGCTTTTGGTATCGGCATGGATAGATTGGCAATGTTAAAATATGGTATTCCTGATTTGCGTACATTTTTTGAATCTGATGTACGTTGGTTAAAACATTATGGATTTTTACCGCTTGATGAGTCTTCGATGACCGGCGGATTGAGTAACAATGGAGGATCTGCACGATGAAATTTACATTATCTTGGTTAAAAGAGCATTTGGATACTAATGCTACTATAGATGAAATTGCAGAAACACTTACTAAAATAGGTCTTGAGGTTGAGGAAATTTTGAACCCTATCAGTGGTTTAGATGGATTTGTTACCGCAAAAGTTGAAGATGTCCAGAACCATCCGGATTCAGATCATTTACATATTTTGAAAGTTAATACCGGAAAAGAAACTTTGCAGATTGTATGTGGCGCTCCTAATGTTGTTAAAGGAATGGTTGGTATTTTGGCTCCGGTAGGAACATTGATACCGGCATTTGGAGAGAAGATTCAAGTCGGTAAAATAAGAGGTGTTGAGAGCTTCGGAATGATGTGTTCTGAAAAAGAACTTGGTATTGGTGAAGATCATAATGGAATTATAAGTTTGCCGGCAAATACCCCGATAGGGATTTCTGCTACTGAAATTTTTGCTGCAGATCCGGTAATTGAAATATCCATAACCCCAAATAGAGCTGAATGTTTGGGAGTTAGAGGGGTGGCCAGAGATTTGGCTGCTGCGGGATTAGGAATATTAAAACCTCTGAATATTTTAAAGCAAAGCAACAACTTCAAATCACCAATTAATGTTAAAGTTGAAGATTTTGAAGCTTGCCCAACATATGTAGGCAGATATATTCGCAATGTTAATAATAAAGTAGATACGCCAAAATGGATGAAAGATAGACTTAATGCAATAGGTCTTCGTTCAATTTCTCCATTAGTGGATATTACTAATTATATTAATTATGATTTGGCTCGTCCTTTACATGTTTTTGATGCAGATAAAATCAGCGGTGATATTTGCGTGAGAATGGCTAAAGACGATGAAAAATTTATCTCTTTAGAAGAAAAAGAATATTCTTTGGATTGCCAATCCTTAGGTATTTGTGATGATGAGGGGATACAATGTTTGGGTGGTATTATGGGCGGAGCAGAAAAAGGATGTTCTGAAGAAACCCAAAATGTATTTTTAGAATGTGCTTTGTTTACTCCGGAGTGTATTGCTCGTACCGGCAGAAAATATCAGATAGATTCAGATTCTCGTTATCGTTATGAACGTTGGGTTGATCCAAAATCTAATATTTTAGGTTCTGATTATGCTACCCAGTTCATCTTACAAATTTGTGGAGGTGAGGCATCAGAACAAATTGTTTGCGGGTGTGAAGATTGCGAACCAAAAGTTGCATATATTAGGCCGGAAAGAATCAAAAATTTTGTAGGTATAGATGTATCTAAGGAGAAAATCGTAGAAATACTTACAAAGCTTGGTTTTGAAGTCAGTGATGAAGGAGAAAAACTTAAAGCAATATCCCCGACATGGCGTGGGGATATTGAGGGTGAACATGATTTGATAGAAGAAATTGTAAGAATGGTTGGTTTAGATGCTATACCGGCAGAAACCATGCCTTGTAATACTTTTCCAAAGCAAGTTTTAACCCCAAATCAGCGTAGGGTGATTACGGTTAAGCATGAGTTGGCATCTAGAGGAATGCTTGAAACCGTTACTTGGAGTTTTACGGATTCTAAATTGGCAGAAAGCTTTTTGAATGGTAGGGAAAAAGTTGCCTTATATAATCCGATTACGTCTGAATTGGACATTATGAGACCTTCGGTTTTGCCTAACTTGTTGCAAGGTTTAAAGAATAACATTGCTAGAGGATATGGAAATGTTTCTTTATTTGAGGTCGGCCCTGCTTTTTACGGACGTAAACCCGGAGAACAAAATATGGTTGCTGCCGGAATACGCTGTGGTATGACGAGCAAAAAACACTGGTGTGGCAATGAACGAGTTTATGATGTTTTTGATGCTAAGGCCGATGCTATGGCTGCTATTGCTGCCGCAAATGGTCCATTTGAAAATGCTCAAATAACTATGGATGCGCCGGCATATTATCATCCGGGTAGAAGCGGAGCTATGCGTTTGGGCAAAAATGTGCTTGCTTATTTTGGTGAATTACATCCTTCAGTATTAAAGTCTTTTGGTATTAAACAGAGAGTAGTTGCTTTTGAAGTTATTTTGGATAATATTCCATTGCCAAGAAATACAACAGATAAAGCTCGTAAAAAATTGGAGTTGTCTGCTTTTCAACCGCTAGATAAAGATATGGCCTTTGTTGTGGATAAAAATGTAAAAGCAGCAGATGTTATTGCAACAGCTAAAAATGCTGATAAACAGCATATTGCAGATGTAAGAATATTTGATGTTTATGAAGGTGAAAATTTACCTGAAGGCAAAAAATCTTTGGCATTATCTTTAACGTTTCAACCGATTGAACAAACTTTTAGTGATACGGATATAGAGGTTTTGATGGATAAGGTTGAACAAGTATTAAAGTCAAAATTTGGTGCTGAGTTAAGAAACTCTTAAAGCACATAAAAAAAAGAAAACCGCCAATGTTTTGGCGGTTTTTTAATGCTTATTGAAATGTGGTAATGTGTTCTACATATGGTTTTAAGTCTTTTAATTTTTCTCTGAAAAATTCAGGGTAGGCTATAACATTTTTTAATTTGTCAATTGGGATCCATTCCATACGCTCATCAATAGTATTGTTAGCAGTTTTGCTATGTGAATTTAATGTTTTTGTACCTCGAGATTTCATTAGAAAATAAAATGTTATTTCGTGGCATTCCAACCCTTTTAACATTCCGTCGTTTCGTTTGAAAAAGTTTTCTTGTACAAAAGCTAACCGCTCTATTTCATATTTAATTCCGGTTTCTTCATATACTTCACGCAAAACGGCTTGTTCGGCTGTTTCGCCAATTTCAATAGCCCCGCCAATAGAATAGTAATAATTTTCAGAATCGTTGGTAGCAAATAAAATATGATTGTCTTCAATTATTATTGCGGCAGCACGAAGACGAAAGCGTTTTTTATCTAAAGTTTCAAAACATACATCATTATTAATTTGTTGCAGAGTGTTAGATATTGACATTTTAATTCCTTAGCGATGATTTATCTTGACTTAATAGGGGATATCATATTTGTTAATTATATACAATAAAAAAGGAGATTGATATGGCTAAAAAAATGCATTCGCAGGCATCCCAAGAATTAATGCTTTCATTCCAAAAAGATGAAGCAACCAGTGCTTTGATTTATGCTCATTTTGCTCGCAAAATGAAAGATAAAAAAGAACAAGATAAATTAATGCAAATTTCTCATGATGAAGCAACTCACGCTGCGGTATGGAAGCAATATACAGGTAAAGAAGTAAAACCAAATATGTTTAAAGTTTGGTGGTATTGGTTTTTGATGCATATTTTAGGGTATACTTTTGTGATAAAATCTTTGGAGCTACACGAGTATGAAGGAGCTTCAGCCTTAAAACAACTGGAAAAAGAAATTCCGGAAGTGAAAAAAATTATTGCAGACGAGTTGAAACATGAAAAAGAACTGATAAATATGCTTGATGAAGAGCGGCTTAATTATGTGGGAGCTATGGTACTTGGTTTAAATGATGCATTGGTAGAATTAACAGGAACTATTGCCGGTTTGACGTTTGTTTTGATGAATACAACATTAATTGCTATGGCCGGAATTATAACCGGTATTGCGGCAACATTATCAATGGCAGCATCTAATTATTTGGCAGAGCGAGCTGATGGAAATCCCAATGCTTTGAAGGCCAGTTTTTATACCGGAATAGCATATTTGATTACGGTAGTATTTTTGGTGCTTCCATATCTTGTTTTTCCGGAAAAGATGTTTGTTATTGCCTTGGTTTGTATGATAGGAATAGTTGTATTTTTGGTATTTATTTTCAATTATTACATTGCTATCGTTAAGTCAGAAAAATTTTTACCTAAGTTTGTAGAGATGGCAGTAATTAGTTTATCAGTTGCTTTTGTATCATTTCTTATAGGTTTGATTGCTAAGACTTTTTTTGGTATAGATGTAGGGTAGTGTGATAAGTAATAAAAAATGCGACTTTAGGGTCGCATTTTTTATTGGGTTTTGCGTTTAAATATTTCGGGGCGTACAAAACTTGGCATTTCATAATTTGAGGAATGGTTTTCAGGAGCAACTGAAAGTCTGGGTTTTTCAATAGAATTTCCGTTGTTACTATAAATACAATCGTATCCGTCTAATTTATTATAGAAATTATTTATTTCGGGTATGTATTCATTTTTTCCTACATATAGGATGCCTCCTTTAGGTTGACAACGACTGATTTGCTTTATAATGTTTTTGCGATGTTCAGGAGTAAAGTAGCGTAAAACATTACGACAAAAGATAACTTCGTATTCTGATGTAAAAGTAAGATTATCTAACATATTATAGCGTCTAAATTCAACCATTTTTGCAATATCATCATTGACAATCCATTGTTCGTTTTCATGGTGGAAAAATTCTAAAATCATTTTGGCTGAGAGACCCATTTGCACTTCAAAATTATTATAAATTCCTCTTTGAGCTTTTGATATGGCGAATGATGAAATATCTGTTCCTAAAATGCTTATATCCCAATTATCAAGTCCAATAAATTTACGTTTGATTGCAAAAGCTATAGAATATGTTTCTTGTCCGGTACTACATCCTAAGCTCCAAAAACGTATTTTTTTACTAGCTCTGTTGTTTTCCCTGATAATAGGAAGAATAGATTCTTCAAAACGATTGAATATTTCATAATCACGATAAAATGAAGTGTCAGAAAAAGCCATACTTTCTACAACACGGGAAATTAAAGGTTTGTTTCCGTTTTTTAGTTCTGCAATTAATTCTTCTACTGAAGTATAGTCTTTTTCTCTGATGAAATTAGAGATTTTTTTATCTACTACAAAATATTGTTCTTCATCAAATTCCCATCCGGCATTTTCTTTTAGCAAGTCTACTAAATATTCAAAATCTTGTTTTTTCATGATATCACCCTTGTAGTAGTCCTAAAATTGCTAATTTGCTACCGATAATATCCTCATCAAAGGGACGTATAATAAAGTCATCTGCTCCACCATCAATTGCTTGTCTAATGATAGCAGTATCTGTGATGTAGGAACAAAACATGAAATAAGGTTGTTTTATTTTACGATCACCTCTGATTTTATATAACACATCAACTCCATCAATTATCGGTAAATTCCAGTCACTGATTATTAAGTCTGGTTGTTGGTTGAGGCATTGTTCTAATACCTCTTCTCCATCTTCTGCTTCACTAACATCAAAACCAAAATTTTCAAGTATTTTACGAATAAGCATTCGCATAATTTTTGAGTCATCTGCTATAAGACATTTAGGCATAGTTTACTCCAAAACGAAATGTAATGATGGTTGTAGACCATATTCTAATTTTATTCCTTGTTTAGCACATATTTCAAGTAAGTATAATAATGGTGCATCTTGAGCCGTGTAATCAAGAGTGTTATTATTTAATATTTTGATATTTTGAGCTAATTTATTTTCAGAAATACGTACATCATCATCAATAGCAATAAATGTTTTTCCTTCGCATTGATTAATATGAATAATTCCTCCTTTTATCAATAAATCGGCAATAATCATAACAATTAACATTATCATTTTAGAGTGGGCTATGTTTATTTGCCCGAAATCAGCTTCAGGGGAATTGTTGCCGCCAACAGTTGATAGGTAAGAATTAATAACATCTTTTATCTGTTCTAAATCTTGTAAATTAGGATTATTAGTGCCAAATGCCATTCTGAAAAATTTTATTCTGTAGGATAAAACTTTTGAAGCGGTTTTAAGAATGGATTTTATATCATTTAAAAAATCCATATCATCTTCTTCCAGCAATTCTACAGCGTTAGCAACAGCTCCAATATTTCCGGCAATATCATGACTAAGACGAGTAGATATATATTCTGAGGTTAAAGTTTTCATTTTGTTGTCTTTCTAAAAACTATATAAATCTGTATTTAAATATCGTTGGTCCTCTCTGGACATTCGGGTGTAATCTAGTTCTTGAAGCATGGGGTCTTCAAGTAGTAGATATCCAGTTGAAGCTTTCATAAATGGTTTGTTGTTGCCCATTCCCCATGTTACATTTTCTTTATCATCTGGTTTGCCGTATTTTTGATTTATTTTTTTCCAAAAATCGTAAACTTTTATATTGCGCAGATATGTTGATTTGGGTGAGTTTCCGCTAATATTTGTAGTCATACTACGATATTCTATTTTGTATACTTTATTATCAGTAAAATTACTGGTTAAAGTTACTTCTATTTCTTCTTTAGTATCAAATTTTGCGTATTTTAGTGTCTGAATGTATTGGTGTTTATCTTGTTTTGCTTTTTGATGAATGCATGCATCAATCCGTTCATAACCGACAACCCCGGTATTGCGACAGTATTCTTCGTTACGCCATTTGATGAAGTTTGGAATTTGATAACGTTGCAAAAGTTTTCTAAATCCTCTATTTTGCATGGTGCGTTCTACTTGTTGGATATTCATTCGGAGCATGATTCCTGAGATATCAAATACAGAAGCGTTTGATTTACGAGAAACATTTGCTTGACGAGCGCTATCTACCATTTTTTCTAAGGTATTATCGTAATCTTCAGGGGTGGATATAACTTTATTTTTTACTAACTTTCCAACCCAAGTGTTCTCAACAGCAGTAATAGATTCTGAAGGATCTGATACATCAGAATCTTTTTTGAGAGTACTAGTAAGGTCTTCATTAGTTTT
>JAZNVJ010000128.1:0-13490 GCA_045592765.1 Alphaproteobacteria bacterium
GCGTGAGCTCCCCATTTGCCGGTTTCAATGTCTTTAAACATATAACCGCCACATCCGGGAACAGCTTCCAGAAACGGACCATAAACAAAATAACCATATCCACCATAAAAAAGCATATAGACATAATTCTTGTCCGTACGAAAATAATGATAATCGCCATAGTTGAACATCTTTCCCCCATAAATATCCTCTTTAGCGGTAAAGCTCTGATGGGAAGTTATGGCAACGGGCTCAAATCCATAAAGATTAACCGGTAAATCGGTAAAGACTTCTTCTCCATATTTATAATATAAATTCATGGTTTGCCAATTGTTATTGGAAAAGAAAATGGTATAATCATTTATACCTCTTTTTTTCCAAGCATACTTTACTGGAATGGCAGTTTTATCCCCATGAAACACCCCCCATAGTTCACCGCTAGGGCTTTTTTTGCTTTTTTTATGAAGGTAGACTATTGCTGTTTCCGGATCAACAACCTTTTGCGGCCAACAAGATGCTAAGCACAGTGTGGCTAAAATGATAAATAATAACTTTTTCATAACTGAAAATTTTAAGAATTAATAATTAAGGAATTGATACTTTTTTATAACACTTGAAATTAAAACTCAAGTTTTTTGTAGAAGATGATATGTTTTGATAAAATTGGAGTGGCAGAAAAAGATGAGTTTAAAACAACTTCAACACCACTTGGACGGATTGAGACACCCCCACCTTAATCCTCCCCCATCAAGGGGGAGGAAATAAAAAGTAAAATACCTCCCATCAAAGGAGAGGAATGAAAGGAGGAAGGCTAGCACCTTTTTTTAATTCCTTCCCCTTAATGGAGAAAGGTTAGGATAGGGGTGATAATAAAAATAAAATGTCATTACGAACGAAGTGAAGTAATCTCGGCTAAATAAAAACAAGTAGCCGAGATTGCTTCGAAAATCAAAGATTTTCTCGCAATGACAGTTGGGATTCGGCTGAGATTGCCACGTCGCTAGCGCTCTTCGCAATGACGGTTTGGATGGTGTTAGGGGTAAGCTCCTCGCAATGACGATTTATTATTAGGTGTCACCCTACGAATTAACCAATCGGTAGATCCCTTGACTACGCTAACGCTTCGCTCGGGATGACAAAGAGGATAAGGTGCTCGGGATGACAGAGAGAATAAAGCGCTCGGAATGACAGGGAAAGTAAGGCGCTCAGGGTGACATTATATTTTCTGTCATTACCCGACTTGGAGTCGATAGTTGGTGAACGCAAACGAAGTGAAGCATGAACCTTACGGGACGAGGAGGTCCCTTTTAAAAGGAGTGCCCATCGGGCAGTCTCTGTTAATAATATAGTCTTGTTTCTTCAGTAGATACTCCGGTCAAGCCGGAGTATGACAAAGAGAAAAATGTCGGAGTATGACAAAGAGAAAAATGTTGGAGTATGACAGAAACGCCCCTTCGATAAGCTCAGGGTGACATTATATTTTATGTCATTGCGAGAAAATCTTTGATTTTCGATGCAATCTCAGCAAAATAAATTAATAAAGCCGGGATTACTTCACTTCGTTCGTAATGACAGAAAAGATGTTCGTAATGACGTTTTTTGTTTTGCCGAGATTACTTCGCTTTGCTTGTAATGACATTTTATGTTTATTGTCATGTTGAGCTTGTCGAAACATCTTATGAGATCCCTCGACTACGCTAACGCTTCACTCGGGATGACATTTTATATTTTATGTCATTGCGAGAAAATATTTGATTTTCGATGCAATCTCGGCTACTTGTTTTTATTTAGCCGGGATTACTTCACTTCGTTCGTAATGACAGAAAAGATGTTCGTAATGACAGAAAAGATGTTCGTAATGACAGAAAAGATGTTCGTAATGACAGAAATTGGTCGTTTGGGATAACAAGTTAGGAATTGATAGTATAAAAAAATCAAAAAAGTGTAACACTTTATAAGTAATTTATATGTTATGATAAAATATCTGGGATAACTATGCCCAAGTTTTGGCATAGCTGAAAAACAACAAAAGGCTTTGGAACTATGGCTTGGCGGACTAAAATAAGCACTTTAATAATGGCATTAATGATTTTGCCATTTAGTATGATGTCTGTCCAAGCGCAAATGTTGGTTCAAGAACAGCTAGCCTCTCAATTTGCTGAAGAAAAATTTAAAGAAACAAATGTAATAAAAGCCATAAAAGATGCTGAAGAAAAGTTTGCTAAAGCGGCGAAAGAAAACAAATCCGCAAACATGATTCAATGTGGGAAAAGCACTTGCGATTTAGAGACACATAAGTGTTATGAAGTTGTTACAACAACAATACGAGGAAGCATTGGAGGTAGCTCAAGTAATGTTAGTTATCAATGTATTGAACAACAAACCGAAGTTTCTAATACATCTGGTCAAGTAAGTGTAACTTATCATCCTTGTTCTGTAGACTGCTTCAAAAAAGAAGGCTTTTTGAACAAAGGTGATTTCATAGAAGCTACTGATGCAGATGGAAATAAATATAGAATCTATATTGGTTCAGATACAATTTCTATCCAATATGACACTACCGGAAATAACGGCAAAACTTTTAGAGGCTGTGAAGTTTTGCCTGTTAAATTGCACAACTATGGAAAATGTTTTTTATGCCCTCTGCTCGGAGTAATTTATGATAGCTGTGCAAAACTTAGCGATAGATCTTTTCCTGCATTGGCAAATTCTTTTGTAGCATTATTGGTTATCGGAATGGGTATTTGGATTGCTATTCAGGTATTAGGACAAATATCATCATTGACTAAACAAGATGCTCAAAAATTCTTAGGCTCTTTAATTAAACAGGGATATAAGCTGTTAATTGCTGTATTTTTATTACTAAATTCACAACAAATTTTTAATTATGGAGTACGGCCTTTAATTGATGCCGGACTAACCTTTGGAAAACAAATGCTAGATACAGATTATAATCCAGCTCAGCATAACCGAATCGCCCATGGTATTCCTGGTGGTGTCTATCTTAAGGTTAGCACATATGATCAAATTGAACAATATGTAGTTGCGATTCAAGGTGAAATTGCGTTTATGCAAGCTGTAGGAACCTCTTTGTGGTGTATTGGAGGCAACAGTTTAATCGGTAGAGGACCAAACAACTTATGGAAAGATATCGGTAATGGTCTTGAGATGCTTATTCAGGGCGGAATTATTGCTGTATTTGCCTTTTTATTATCAATAGCTTTTATCTTCTACCTGATAGATGCTATTGTCCAACTCGGAATTGTAGCTGCATTATCACCTTTTTTGATTGCATCTTGGCCATTTAAAGCTACCGCAAAATATACCAAAACCGGTATTAATATGTTTTTGAATAGTGTGTTTGTATTTATTTTTGTCGGCTTGGTTATAAGTATGAACTTTAAATTACTTGAACAAACCTTAGGGAATTCTGCTGGAACAAGAGGACTATCAGCTATTGCAGAGGCAATAAATGCTCAAGATGCAAATAAATTGGTTGAGTATACTGAGTTAACTGGCTCAAGTTTTTTGATTTTAATCTTTTGTTGTATTTTTGGCTTTAAGTTTGCTAACAAAGCTGGGGAGCTAGCATCTAAGTTTGCTGGAGGTTTTATGACTGCAGGCAAAAAACCTATTGCTCCCAGCATTGCAACTATGGGAGTGTCTGCAGCTAAAAACTTTGCACTTAATTCGACTAAAAATACTCGCAAATCTATTGAAAAGCGCATTGATAAAGCAGGAACAGCTATTGCTATGGCTCCCTATAATTTATTTAAGTCCATCGCTAATAATGCCCAAAAACAAATACAAGAAAATAAAAAAACGCTCTCCCCAAAACCGCCAATTACACCCAATGTAAATCATCAACGAATAAATCCTGTAACTCCATCAACACCTAATAATCGAAACGGGACCATACACGAACAAATCAAAGCTGCTCAAAAGCCCAAACAACCCAAAACCACTTTTAAAACCAATAAATTTGAGCAGACTAATAAAAGAACAAAAAAAGGTGGATCTTCAAGAAACCGCAAAAGAAAAGGCCGGAGAAAATAAATGAGCACAATATTTAATATAAAAAAATTAGGTGTTTTATTTATACTGGCTATAGTGCTTGCACTTTCGGCCTGCTCAAATGATGAAACTAGCATGTATTCTGGAGCTGAAGGTGCAACTCCGACCGAAAACATGCAAAAAGCTCAAGAGGCAGATCCTCCTAAAATTGATTGTTGGCAAGGAAATGTATTAAATAAAATATATGATGTTATCGGCGTTAATATAATGTCTCAGTATAATGAATTGTCTAAAGGCGCAATGAATATAATGATGATGGGCTTTGCGGTATGGATAGCCTTAAGACTACTAAAATTTGTAAGTTCTGTAACGGAAACCTCTCCGGCTGAAATTTGGAATGAAATTTTAAAAAAGGCATTTATATGTTTTGTTTGTGGATTTTTAGCAAGCTCATCAGGTACTTTGCTTTATCTGATAAATTACATTCTGTTTCCGATATATGGAGCATTTTTGGAGTTTGGAAGTGAGATATTAGCTCTTTCACAAAATGAAGTTACTTCAGTTCAGGTATTCAATGACAGAATAGATTTTGTAATGAATGCGCAAAATTGTATGGTTAATAGTTCAGAACTAGGTGCAGCAAAAGCATCAATAGAAGGAGGTTTTCCATCTTCTTATCAGCAATCTATGAGTTGTATGATTTGTACTTTAGTAGATAAATTAAGAATAGGTAGAAAAATGGCTGTTGTTGCAATGAGCATGGATGGTTTGTTGCCTTGGTTGGTCGGAGCTTTGGTCTGGTCTATATTTTATGTGGTTGGCTTTGCATTTGTATTTTATTTGGTAGATAGTATTTTTAGAATGGGAATGATGATATTGCTGTTGCCTATATTGGTATTGGCATATGCTTTTGGACCAACAAAAAAATGGACGGGAATCGGCTTTGTAAATATTATGCACTCGGCGGCATTTATAATGGCATTTTCGATTGTAACAGCAACAGTATTGATGGCAATGATTGGTTTAATAGCAGACCCACAAACTGGAGGAATCTTTAATCCTACAGATCCGCAAACTCATTTTAAGCAAATAAGTATTGCTACGCTTAGTTTGCTTTTAATTGGATTTTTAGTATGGAAAAGTATGGATACATCACAAGAGCTAACAAATGCAATCATAGGTGCTAAAATTGAATCTAAGTTCCAACAAAATCTTAAAGCTACAGCTCAAACAGTATGGAAAATATTTATTGGTGGCTTAGGAATGGCTGCTGAAAAAACAGGTTTTTACGACAACACTAAACTTGGACGAGCTATGAAGGCCGGAAATCAATTTCATGAACGCCTACAAAAACTCGCAGGACGAAAACAGTAAATGGAGAAATGATGATGCACAAAAAACTGACATATTTATCATTTCTTTGCCTAATATGGAGTTTGGTTATATTAGGTGGTAATGCTAATGCCGATGTCAATGGATGGTGTGAATATAACGTAAAAGCAACAGAACAGTGTGCATGCGGTGGCAGAAAGAACTCAAAAGATTATGAAGCCATTTGCCAAAAAGGTCAATATTGTCGTAGAGAAATCGTAGAAGATAGATCCAAAACATCACTAACCCAATCTGGAATTAAATATGGCAATAAATTTATATATTTGTGTGTAACTTCAGAAGAAAATAAATCTGATACTGTTTCTATTTGTCCTACAGGAGGAAGAAAAGCAAAGTCTCTTTGCAGATGTGGTAATACCCTTATTTGCCAAACAGGACAAAGTTGTATTGTAGATTCCTCTAGTAAACATATTTGTTCAGGAACTTCGGTTGCAGAGCAACAAGCAGCTGCTGAAATAAAAAAACAAGAAGAAGAAAAAGCTGCCGAAAGAAAGAAAAAAGAAGAAGAAGAAGAAAAAGCTAAAGCTCAAGCCGAAGCCAATAAAAAAGCTATGGCTTTGCCCAAATGTGAAGCAGGAAGAAAAACAAGTACTGAGTGTCGATGTTCCTTGGGCGATGCTTATTCGATATGTAGTTCTGGACAATTTTGTACTACCCGTTCTAATCAATCTGGAGCTTTTCCCATATGTACAGATAGCGCATCCTTAGGTTCTGGGCAAACAGAAAGAGAAATGAAAGAATATTATTCCAATAATAAAATTGAAGCTCAGAAAGTTGATCAAGGCGTATATGATCTTATAGAGCAAATTAAACAAGATGCTGGTGGAAGTGATAATAAAGATCTTTCTAATGCAGATAAAAGAAAGCTTGATAGAATACAAAAAAAACTAGAAAAATTAGCTGAATTTACTGGTGAAGAAGGAGTCGATGAATTTGGAAAAGGTGGATCGGCTGATAATAAATTTAAGCAACTACAAAAAAATCTGCAAAAACTAGTAAAATCAGGAGCGATAAATCCTGAAGATGAGCAGCTATTATTGAGATATGGAGAACAACTATTTCAACAAGGCGCGCAAAATGCGTTAAATGCTCTTGATGCTGTTGATGGGGGAAATAATTATAAAAACATTGGTAAAGAAAAAGAAGAAATTCAAAAAAATATGAACGAAGTGGCTGGACTGGTTAATGGCGCTTGCCCATTAATAGAACAGCTACGAGCAAAATATCAATCTGGGTGTTGGTCTTGCCTAGTGGTGGAAAAACTAACCTCCGCTTTTATGTCTGCTGCCGAAAAAGCATATAGTCTTGCTCAAAAAGCCGGTATAATTGTATTAAAAATAGGAGCTCTACTCTGGATATTGATGTGGGGATTAAGAAATGTTTCATCGTTTACCCAAATAGAACCAGCTAATATCTTAAGTGAGCTATTCAAGTTTTTATTTAAAATTATGTTGGCTTATATATTTATCGTATCCGGCTTAAAAATGATTGGAATATACTTTATTAATCCGATTATGGGATTGGGCGCTAAAATCGCTGAATCCTATTGGGAAGGAGAAGAGATTTCTCCATATACCGAAGGATATGATTGGGATTATATAACTAAAGAAGATACCAAAGATCTGGATAAAAATGTAGAAGAGGCCAAAAAAGAGGCTGAAGAAAATGATAAAAATCAAACAACTCCCTCTACTCAAGCTGATTCTGCCGAAGAAGAAGCTGCTATGAAAAAAGCAAAAGAAGCGCAGAAAAACTTTGCTAAAACCGCAATCCCTAATTTTATTATACCACCAGTATTTGCTGGACGTTTAACATCTCCGGCAGGATGTCGTTTTCATCCAATAAAAAAAACCTATACAAACCACAAAGGTTTAGATATTGCCGGAAACGATGGAGCTAAGCTTGTGGCATCAGGGCCAGGCACAATATCTTGGAAAATAAATAGGGGAGATCCTACAACCGGATATGGGTATTACGCAATTATTACCCATAATTCTGATTGGAGTAGTATTTATGCACATATGCCCGTTTATGCTTATAAAATGGTGCCAGATGGTAGCAAAGTGGTACAAGGACAAGTTATTGGTTATGTGGGTAATTCTGGTGCTAGTACCGGTCCACACCTACACTTTGAAATTAAACATAAAGGAAAACAAGTAGATCCATTACGTTTGCTTAATGGAGAAATCAAATATATTACCGGATCATGCTCCAGTGAAGCTGATATTAATACTTTTCCTGCAGGGTTTTATAGTGGAATGTCTGTGCCATCTAGTCCACAAACTGCTTGGACTGCTCAAAAAGAAGGAATCATTGACCTTACAGAATATGCAACTGAAGGATATACCTCACCATCTATGACGGCAACAACCATCTCCAAAATTGAATATACTGGTCCAACAACAATTATGTCATCGGCTGTAATGAACTCTATTTTGGGTGCAACTGAAGCAATCGGCAATATTACCGCAGAAAATATGGTGCTTGGTGATGCTGTTATGTGTTATTCAACCTTAGAAAATGGTGGAGCATGGAAAATCAGGAAAATGCACATAACTAATCTTAGCATGTGGTTGTTGGGAGCATTCATTTTTTGTACTGGATTATTGCTTACAATTGCTTTTGCTTTCTATCTACTAGATATATCTTTTAAAATTGGATTTGCAGTTATTGCGATGCCGATTGTAGTTGGCTTATGGCCATTTGAAATAACTAAAGATAAATTTTCAGCATGTATAAGTATTATCGCAAAATCGGCAGCATTATTTGCATTTTTGGCAATGTCTACATCTTTTACGGTTGGAATGACTAATGCTGTATTTAATTATGAAACTGAAACAAATGGGGCTGAGTTGGCTAAAAAAATTGATGATGGTTCTACAAGAGGCTTAGCAAAGCTTTATGCCATTTTTGATAGTGCCAGTAAATCAGAAGTCGGAATTCAAACTAATGATGCGGGAGAATTTGAAGATAATATTAAATATGCATCAGACAAATTAAGCTGGTTTAGCACTACATTTGTATTGCTATTATTTGCTTTTTTATATTCTTATAAATTGGTGCAAAAAACAGGACCAGATTTAGTCAACAAATTCTTCCCTGATAAAGTATTCGGAGATTCTCAGCCAATGCATCATTTGGCAACAGCAGCTGCAAAATGGATGAAAGATACTGCAATGAAACCTATCGGATTAGCAAGAGATATTGCTATATATCAGGGAACCAAACAAGCTCGCTATAAAGCTAGTGAAATGGTAGCTAACGCTAAAAACAAGGCGAGAGGAATAAACACAACTTTTGCACCCAATAAGAAAGGAAAAAAATGATGACTAAAAATAAAATCATAAAAATTTCCTTTATTTGGAAGTTGGTAGTGCTAGCACTATTAGCATCGTGTTCAATTGGTGAAGCTTATGCAGAAAAATTACCAAATTGTCCAACAAATCAGTTGTTAGGTGCAAAATGTAGGTGCGGAGGAAAAAAAGCAGACAAATATATATGCAATGTAGGACAATATTGCCAGACGTCACACCTTTCAAGCTCTGGAAATGTTGGACCTTATTCATCATCCTCTTATTCTTGCGTAGATGAATTAAGCTCTACCACAACTACCGGTGCTAACATTATTTCAGTAACAGGTGGCGGAAGTGGCTATAATCCTTGCAAAACTAGTTGTGCCCCGAAATGCTACTACACTGAATTAACTGAATGTACTTTTTGCCCTTTGTTTACCGCATTTTATAATGCGGCAAGTGTTGCTGCAAAAAAATCCATAAATAGTTTATCTAAACCAATTCAACAACTAATAGTGATGATGTTTGCCTTGTGGATAGCTTTTCAGGTATTGGCTTTTGTATCTTCACCGGAAGTAAAAGATCTAAAAGATTTGATATCTTCTCTAATTACACAAAGTTTTATTGTATTATTGATTTTTAATATTCTTAATCGTGGAGCTATGGACTTTTTTAACTTTGCTTTGGAACCTATTTATACTACCGGACAAAAACTAGCACAAACAATCATTAGTCCGGAAAAAGTAGCAACTAGTGCCTCTAAAAAAGAAAGTGGCAAAATGGATGATGCTTTATTAACAAAAGTAAATGCCCCTTGTTCAGGATCGTCGGAGATTATTGATCCAGCAAAAGAGGGCGCTAACGGAGTTCTGCCTAAATCTATGGGAGATAGTATTTTATGTACTATGACTCTAATCCAAAATAGAGTAGCACAAATTAAAGCTTTAGGCTCAGCCAGTATGTGTTATTCGTACAAAAGAAACATACGATTTGGACCAATCCCTCATCTTAATTACTTTTTTGTAGGATTTGGATTGTGGTTGGCTGCGGGAATAATGCTTTTAGCAGTACCATTTATGATGATAGATTCAGTGTTTCAGATGGCAATAGCATCAGCTCTACTTCCATTTGGAATCGGCGCATATGCATTTAAAATAACTAGAGGATACACAAAAACAATCTGGGAAACTTTTTTAAACTCAATGTTTGTATTTATCTTTATTTCTTTAATCAGTTTAATGTTGGTTACTGCCTATCAGGCGATTATTACCAATGCAACTGGAGATTTAAGTTCAATGTTTACTGAAGGAGCAACCGAGGTTGCCCTATCTAATTTACTAGTAAAACTTCCTTGGTTTTCAACAACATTTTTACAATTAGTATTTGTAGGACTATTAACCTGGTCAGTACTTGGAACAGCAAAAGATTTTGCTGGCGAATTTGCTGGATCAATCAGTAATACATCTATAGGAAACGATATTGGAACGATGGGAGCATCAGCAACAAAAAGTTTGCTTAAAAAACCTCTTGAAAAAACTGCAGAAGCCGCTATTGATGGCGGTACAGAACTAGTCAAAGGTACCCATAGAATGGTTTGGGGCGGAGCAAGAAAAGGACAAACTGCTTTTAGGGGATGGCAGACTAAACGTTTTGGAACACAAACTGCTGATAATCAGTGGACCAGAACAAATATGTGGGGCACAAAATTTGTTGCATCACAACGAGCTGACGGCTCTTTTGATGTCAAAAAAACTAAGAAAAAATTATTTGGTGGAGGAGAAAAAGAAACATTACGAGGGCAACAATTTATTATTCGTAATTCCTCTTATATAAATAGCAATGGAGAAACTATAACCAGACAATCTGTCACTTCAAACAATACATTGACCCAAAATATGTTTGAAAGAAATGGTTCTGCTGCAACATATGGAAGTAAAACCAAGTATCAGGAAGGAATCGAAAGAATACTAAATAGCGGCAGTGAAAATACTCAAGCCGAATTGGCCGTTTTTGCTAAACAAACAGCATCTCAACTTATGAAAAATACATCTTTTGAATTGGTAAATACAGAATTTAAATCTCAAGATGTTAAATACGATCCTAATGGAGATAAAATTCTAGTAACAGAAATCGGTAAAAATAACGAAATTACGACTATTGAAATAACCAAAGATAGTAATGGCAAAATGGTTATTACAACATCTCATATTGATAAAAATGGTAAGGGAGTACTCCTAAAGTCCAATGGAACAATTCATAGCAAAACAGAATTTAAAACCGAAGATGGACGACCTGATGGGCGCTATAATATCGATAAAACAAAAACTAAATATGCCATTAATGTCGAATTGGAAAATGAACGCAGATATGGCAATGCGACAAAAGTGAATCGAATTATGTCTGAAAATGCACATGGTTTTGAAGAGGAGTTAAACGATATCAACGAGAAAGGACTTAGTAGCGGAATCCGTGAGTTTGGAAGATTATAAAGCTAGAATTTATTTTATCATTTTGCTCGTTATTAAAAATTTGTACACAAATTGTCTTTTTTTTGACTATTTTCTTGATTAATAAATTGCATTGTTTATTATATCTTTCAAGATGATAGTGCGTTCTTAGCATTGTTCATTTGCGATAATTTGTTGATATTTTTTATGAGGTGCGCTGAAATGGAAGAAATCATTTTCCCAAATCAAATTAGAATGTATCGTCGTTTGCGTGGTCGTTCAATGCAAGAATTAGCTGATCATTTGGGGGTTAGTTTATCGGCAATATCTAAAATTGAAAAAGGATATCGTAGAGTTGACCAAGAACAATTGGTTCGTGTCGCTGAGTTTTTGGATTGCCCTTTGCAAGAGCTTTTCGTTAATGAGCAAAATTCTCAGCAAGAAATTGTACAAGCTTGGCGTAGAGAACAAGAACGACGTAACAAAATCAATGAAAAATCAGGACTAAAAACTTTAGGTGCTGGTCTAAGACAAATTCGTAACGAAAAGAATTTAACTCTTATTGAAGTTGCGGAAAGTGCAGATATGACATTGTCTGTATATCATCGTATTGAAATGGGACAAAGAGAGGTTTCTGATAAAGAATTTAAAAATATTTCTAAAGCTCTAAAAATGTCAGTGGATGAACTACGTGAAGAGATTAAAAGCCTTGATGAGAAAGGAATGTTAGAGGAAATAATTCAGCGCAATGATGCAAAATATAAGCTTTTATCAAATCCACGAGGTGCAATTGCTGCCTTTTCAAGTTCTGCACCTGAAGCATTGAAAATATCCGTTTATGGAACTGCTGGAAAAGATGGAAACATAAATATTGACTTTGAAGAAGAAGTTAAAAAGGTTCAACGCCCTGAAATGCTTTATAATAAAAAAGATGCATATGCCGTTAATTTGTGTACTCGCAGATTAGGCTCTTTATTACCAACTCGCTCTGTTCTTTTTGTTGATCCGCAAGAAGTTGTTGGTGGTGGAGATATTGCGGTATATCTAAATGATGAAAATGAAGCAAAAATCATCTCTATCAAAGAAAATGATGATGGAAGTTTGTATGGCGTTAGATGGAATCCGGAAGAAAAAATTAATCTGGGAAACAATGACTTGCAAAATGTACATAAAGTTGTGTTTATTAGTTTGTAAAAAATATTCTTTTATTAAAAAACTGCCGATTTTCGGCAGTTTTTTTATGTTTGTTAACCGGAAATTTACAACATAATTACTAAAATTGATAGTATGGATAAAATATAACCAAAGCAAAAATAATGGAATCGGATAGAACTATAGAAGCAAGACGCAAAGCTCAACGCAACGGAGAAGAAGATCCCGTTGTGGTTGCTCAACGTTTTTTAAATATCTATCGTCAGATTCACGTTTTTAGTGCAGAAAAAAAAGCATCTTTTAATCAAATGTTAATGGAGCTTTCTCCTGAAATACGAAGCACATTTGGACATCTTCCAGGAGGGGCATTATTACAAGAATACGTTGATGAATTAGCTGAACAAAACGGAATTGAAAAAAAAGTTCAGGAAACGGAGGAAAAAATTGACAATGAAGATGCTAAACAAGCTAAAATTTTAGCAACAGCATTGGCTGAGGCGCAAGTACAAGCAGCAGAAAAATTGCAATCTGTTGCACCTATGGCTGTACCTGTTATGACAAACACTCCCACAACTGAGACAAAATTATCTATGGATAAAAATTTTGCGCAAGAATTTGCTAGCGCATTATCTTCTGCATTAAGCCAAAACGCACAAGGGGTTGATAAAGAATTAAAATCTATTATAGCCAATTTGGGAAAATCACAAATTGAAATGATAAAGCTTTTGCGGAATGAAAAAGATAATAATGGTTCGCTTTCTGAAGCTCCTTTTGCGACAACATCATCTCAATCATCATATTTTCCTGATTTTAAGATGTCGCTCCAAAATACAAGTATAGAAAATAATGATGTTATAAAACGTCTTATCCATGGGCAACAACAAATATTGAACAGATTGGCTATCGTCGAAACTAATGCTACTAAAATAGCTAGCACTAAAAAGGATATAAATTTAGAAAAACTTATAACTAATTTGTATGAAAACCAAAAAAAAACCTCGATAAAGATGGCACAAACAATTGCTGAATCACAAAATAAATTAGCAAAGGCTCTTGTGCAAAACAATACCTTAAATCAAAACTCATCAAATATAAATATAAACTCTACTGATTATAGCGGAATATTAACTAAAATTGCAGATAAATTAGGAAAGATTACCAATACACCTCCAAAAATAGAAGTAAAATTTCCTATGCAGCCTTTTAATACGTT
>JAZNVJ010000129.1:0-3353 GCA_045592765.1 Alphaproteobacteria bacterium
ATATTGAGCGGAGCGATAGTACCTTTTTTACTGTCATTGCGAGGAGCTTTAGCAACGTGGCAATCTCTATCCAACCCAACTGTCATTGCCCGACTTGATCGGGCAATCTCTGCTTCATTAAATTATTTTGCCGAGATTACTTCGCTAAAGCTCGTAATGACAGAAAGGGGTATTCGCTATGACATTTTTCTGTTTTGCCGAGATTACTTCACTTCGTTCGTAATGACATTTTATATTTTATGTCATGTTGAGCGGAGCGATAGCGTAGTCGAAACATCTCTTAAGACCCTTCGACTGCGCTAGCGCTCAGCTCAGGGTGACAGAGGAGGAATACACCCCTAATCACTTACGCCTAATGACTAATTTTCTCACCCCTATCCTAACCTTTCCCCATCAAGGGGAAAGGAATTAAAAGAAGGGGCTTGTTTTCACAAGCCCCGTTTTAATTACTAATGACTAATAACTAACTATTAGATAACTTCTTAAAACTGTTCACCTTGCTCACCAAGAGATATGTCGGTTTCTTCAAATATCATTGGAGTATTGGAAAATGCCAAAGCTAAAACTATAATAGATGCAATTCTTAATGCTGCAATAGTTTTACGATTTCCTTTCATAAACACCCCATGAACACTCTTGTTGACAAAAAGCAAATCAATTAATGCCCACAGCGAAACAAATAACAAAGGAATATACAAAAACCATGGTGCAATTAAAGTTAAAAATAATTGCGCAAGTCCTCTTCCCCAATATCCGGCATAAAAATTATGAAATCCTAATGCGCCAAAGAAAAAAGCAAGAATAATATAAACTATACCATTACGAGGACTTTTTTTGTCATCAATATGAAGTATTTTGGCAGCAAGGCGCTTTTTCTCTGCAATAAACTCTTCTTCGCTTAAATGAATCTTATGAGCAACTTCTTTTAATTTTTCTACATCTAACATTGGCGCCTCCTTATTTATATATAATTACTTTTTTTCATTTTTCCAACAAAAAAAAGAGCCATACATAATTGCATGGCCCTTTAACCTTAATTATGGACTTAGAAACCCATTCCACCAGGCATACCGGCAGGAGCACCTGCACCACCACAATGACATTCTTTTTGTGGGGTTTCAGTAACCATAGCCTCGGTTGTAATCAACAAACCGCCTACGGAAGCGGCATCTTGCAAAGCAGTGCGAACAACTTTGGTCGGATCAATAATACCGGCTTTAATCATATCTCCATACTCACCTAACTGAGCATTATATCCGAAGTTAACATCGGTGTTTTCCAATAATTTGCCGGCAACAACAGCTCCGTCAACACCTGCATTCTCGGCAATCTGACGAATCGGCGCTTGTGCTGCTTTGCGAATAATTTCAATACCAACTTTCTGGTCTTGATTAACAGGAGAAAGCTTATCTAATACTCTGGATGCATATAACAACGCACATCCGCCACCGGCAACAACACCTTCTTTTACAGCAGCACGAGTTGCATTCAAAGCATCATCTATGCGATCTTTTTTCTCCTTAACTTCAACTTCTGATGCGCCACCTACACGCAATACAGCAACACCACCGGAAAGTTTTGCCAAACGTTCTTGCAATTTTTCACGATCATAATCGGAAGATGTTTCATCAATTTGAGTACGAATTTGAGTTGCACGAGCTTCAATCAAATCTTTTTCACCATCACCATCAATAATTGTTGTTTCGTCTTTGGTGATAGTTACACGTTTAGCTGTTCCCAACATCTCAAGACTTACATTTTCAAGTTTCATCCCTAATTCTTCAGAAACAACCTGACCGCCGGTCAAAATGGCAATATCTTCTAACATTGCTTTACGACGATCGCCAAAACCAGGAGCTTTTACAGCACATACTTTTAAGCCACCACGCAAACGGTTTACAACCAAAGTGGCTAATGCTTCACCTTCTACATCTTCTGCAACAATAATCAAAGCACGTCCTGACTGAACAATAGTCTCCAAAATCGGAATCAATGGTTGCAAAGAAGATACTTTTTGATCATACAATAAAATATATGGAGCTTCGTATTCACAAGTCATTTTATCCGGATTAGTAATAAAATATGGAGACAAATAACCTCTGTCAAACTGCATACCTTCAACAACATCAAGCTCAGTTTCCAAACCTTTGGCATCTTCTACAGTTATAACGCCTTCATTGCCAACTTTTTCCATAGCACGAGCCAAATATTCTCCGATGGTTCTATCGCCATTGGCTGAAATTGTGCCAACCTGAGCAATTTCTTCAGAAGTTTTAATAGCTACTGAACGAGATTTGATATCTTCAATAACAGCTTCTACAGCCATATCAATACCACGTTTTAAATCCATAGGATTCATACCTGCAGCAACAGCCTTACAACCTTCTTTAATAATTGCTTCGGCTAAAACAGTTGCTGTTGTCGTACCATCACCAGCCTTATCTGCTGTTTTTTGAGCAACTTCTTTAACTAATTGAGCACCCATATTTTCAAATTTATCAGCCAACTCAATTTCTTTAGCAACCGAAACACCGTCTTTGGTAATTTTGGGTGCTCCGTATGATTTATCTAAAATCACATTACGACCTTTAGGTCCTAATGTTACTTTTACAGCTTTAGCCAAAGTTTCAACACCATTTAACATTTTTGCACGAGCTGTTGCGCCAAATTCAATATCTTTTGCAGCCATTGTTCTACCTTTCTATTCTTCAATAACACCTAAAATTTCAGATTCTTTAATAAGCAAACGTTCGTCACCATTGAGCTTAACCTCTGTTCCAGACCATTTGCCAAACAAAACTTTATCTCCAACTTTTACCGCCATCGGAATAATCTTTCCATCTGAACCAATAGCTCCTGGGCCTACTGCCTCTACCAAGCCTTCGCTCGGTTTTTCTTTAGCTGTATCAGGGATGATAATTCCACCTGCAGTTTTTGCAGTTTCTTCTAAACGCTTAACCAATACACGGTCTTGCAATGGTCTGATTTTCATTTTTTTACTCCATTTGGTTATAATAAAATTAACTACTTCAATACTTAGGAATTTGTTTCTTGAATGTCAAGTCGTTAACTTATTTTTCAGTAAAAAAAATGCCGGAAAACATCTCCGACATTTTTTCATAATATCTATTTACTTTTTTGGGTAATTCGATTTATCTGGCATAATGCACTGATAACAAAACTAACAACAATTAAAAATGCAAATACAATTAAAGATACAAAATATATCCAAGCATGTGTTATACCGCAAGCAGGACATGTTATGTTTAAAAACTTCAAAAACGGACAACCAAAATCAAAAACAATTATCATCAAAAAAGTTAAAGATATATACTTAAGAAAGCTTTGCATAT
>JAZNVJ010000130.1:0-3437 GCA_045592765.1 Alphaproteobacteria bacterium
GTTTTATAATATCCATCATCGCTTTTATCTTCATTAGTGATTTTTGCCCCAATAACAAAACATTTTATCGCTTCTTCTTTAGGACTTAAAAGCCAAATTCCATAACCTCCTACATCATCGATAATTTCAACGGCAACCGGACTTTTAAGTGTCACATTCAACCTTGAATCTTTAATAAAAACATCTGTTATTTCAATTTCGATTTCTTTTTCTACTCCTGTATCTGGATTAAAATAGTTTGTGTTGAATTTATAAGGTGTTTCGGGCATATCAACTGAATAAACGATTATATCCAACGTATCATACATCTCGCCGGATATAAGATAAACGGTTGTTTTTCCTTCCTTATTTGTATGTATTTTAGCATCGGCAACAATTGATACAATTTCTTTATCAATCGTTTTTGCATTATCTATTACGATATTTCCTAATGCAGAATACATAAAATCGTAATCTGTATTTATTGGTAAAAATAGTTCTTTTTGTTCAACAAAATCACCTGAAGTATAACCAGCCAACCCTAATTCTTTAAGTTTGTTGTCTTGAGAAGATTGTTGAGCATTATCAGAAGAATTTGTGTTGTTCGAAGAACCCAAATCATTTGATACATCAGATTTTTCAGGAACTAGCCATATGAATAAACAAATAATAATCGCTATCAAAATAGCTACACTTGGTAAAATCCATTTCCAATTTTTCTTTAAAAAGGAGTTGGCGCCGGATTTTCGATCAGCTTCATCTATTATTTTTCGAATGCCCCTAGTTAAATCAGGCATAAAGCCAAGCTTTGACATATCTTGCGCTTGCAAATGTGCAAACTCCTTGGGCAAGTTATATGGATCCATATTTTTATAAGCAGGAATAATCGTTTTACATGGATCGTTTTGTGATAACTCTAAGAATCTGCTCCATTCGTTTTTGACCCATACAGCATTGAAATATTCAGGTTTTGAACCAATTACTACCATAACTTTTGCGGAATTAAGGGCAGCAAAAATATATGGTTCATATTCGGAACCCAATTTATTCTCTAAGGTAATTCTTGCAAAAAAGACCTTAAATCCTTCCTTGGTTAACTGATGATATAAATCGTTAGCAACAACGCTATCTTGAGTGCGCTGACCATTCTCATCTGTTTCTTTGTAGCAAATAAAAACATCATATGGTTTTTCTTTTTTTGAAATATCGAAAAATTGTTTCTGTATATTATCTATTTCTAATGCTTGCTCTTCAAAAACACTTTTTTGCTTTTCGTCAGCATACTTTAATGCGTTTAGATAATCTGCATCTTTTAAAATGGATTTATATTGCATTCTGTTAATTGTTGGTATATGTCTATGAGTTGTGGGGTCTTCCACATATAAAACACCATAATTACACAAAACGCGATTCCAGAAAAATTCCGGACTTGTATTATTTTGCCTCAAAGAATCTTCGCATAAAGCTAGAGCCTTATCATATTCGCTATCTCGCCGTAATTGATTTATTAAATTATATAAATCTAAATCTTTTTCATTATTTGTAGAGGGTATCGTTTGTTTAGAACCGCAATATTGGCAAATCGCTATATTCTGGTTACTATCAATTGACAATTCTCCTCCGCACATTTTACATTTTAAAACCGCCATTTTTACCTCTCTCACTTATATTCTACATGTTCGAGTGTATATACACCCGATTTTGTTATTTCTTCACTAAGAATGTAACCTAATTCGCAAACTTCTGGATTGTCACCCTCGGGAAGAGAAAAAGTAAAAAACTTAATCGGTTTGCCATCGGGATCGCAAAGTTTAAAATAACCTGTATTTCTTAATACACCCGCATAACTGCTTTCACCAGAATAGTTTAGTGAAAATCTGATTCCGCCAGTTAATTCATCATCAAATTCACAAGTAATCTTATCATATGAACCAATAACAACATTTGCTTCGCCAATGCATCCTTCGTCCCATTTATCACCATATTCTTTAATGAATTTTTTAGGAGTTTCGATTGATATGACCGTAATTTCGAAACAATCTATTTTACCTTCATAAACGGCATATATTATAGTTTTTCCATAGGATTTTGCTAAAACGACACCATTTTCTACAGCTGCTATTGAAGGATCAGAACTAATAACTTCTGCTTTAGAAATATCTATCTCGGCATAACCTGATAAGAGATTATCCAGTTCTTGCGACGAGTTAAGTTGCTGAATGTAAGGTTTTATGTTAACGGAAGTATCAGTTGCTTCATAGTTTTGAGAGTCATCTGAAGTTCCACCAACTCGGAATATATCATTATCAAATGTATATTCATCAGTTAAATTCAATTCCTTTAAAACATCGCTAAATGTTTTTGACGCTGGCATATCGTTCAAAGTTTCATTTGAGGATATGCCTCCAGAGGAACCATTCGAATCTGTAGTTGTAGTATCATTTTTAGAATTGCTAAATATGATTAGAGCAATCAAAAGTGCAATTAAAACGGCAAATGAAAGTATCAATATTTTTAAAATAGTGTTTAATGATTTTGAAGACTTCTTTTTCGATGAACGAATCGCTTCCCGTATATTGCTTGTAAGGTCTGACATGAACCCCAGTTTGGCCATATCTAACGCCTGCAAATGAGCGAATTCACCGGGAAGATCATAAGCATCCATATCTTTATATGCAGGTATAATTTTCTTTGAAGAATCATCTCTACACAACCCGAGAAATCTGCTCCATTCATTTTTAACCCATACTGCATTAAAATTTTGTTCTTTTGTTCCAAGAACAACCATCACTTTAGCCGAGTTGAGTGCAGAGAATATGTAAGGTTCATATTCAGAACCTAATTTCTCCTCTAATGTTATTCTTGCAAAGAATACCTTTAAGCCTTCCCCAGTAAGTTGATTGTATAATTCCTCTGCAATAATCGAATCTTGAGTTCTCTTTCCGGTTTCGTCTGTTTCTTTATAGCAAATAAAAACATCATATGGCTTTTCTTTCTTTGAAATATCCAGTATACTTTTTTGAATATTGTCTATTTCTAATGCCTGTTGACGATATATCTCCTTTTCTTCTGAACTTGCATATTCAAGAGTTTTTAAATAGTCCGCATCTTTTAGGATAGAACCGTTCTGCAAACGATTTATTGTGGGAACATGTTTGTCGGTTTTAGGATCAACAACATATTCAACACCATATTTACACAGCACCATATTCCAATAACTTTCGGAATCGTTGCTATCCGATGAAATACTTTGTTCGCAAAGTTTTAACGCTTTGTCGTATTCATTTTGTTGACGAAGTTGATTTATTCGATTAAATACCTCGATTACTTTTTCATCCATTGATTTAGGCAGGGTTTGCTTTGACCCACAATATTCACACACTGCGAAGATATCTTTTTCATTGGTGTTTAGTGAACCGCCGCAAATTTTACATTTTAATAATGCCATCTACTTATCC
>JAZNVJ010000131.1:0-1618 GCA_045592765.1 Alphaproteobacteria bacterium
CTATACTTTCAAAACTGCTATTAAAATTAGTATTTTCAGTTTCTTCCGGCTGAGCCATCTGAGTTTGGTCAAAGGGTATAGCAGTATCTTCAACAAAATTTGTATCAGTATCCTCTAATAATTCTGATATTGAACTATCATGGCTATCGGTTAAAAATGGATCAGTACTTAAATCATCATTAGTAATATCCAAACTTGAGTTATCATCATTTACAATAGAATGTGGCTTTTCAGTTTCGTCTAATTCTGGAATTTTAACCTCATCAAGCTCAGTATCAAGGTTGAGCTCTTGAGGAGAAACATTCATATTTGGCAAACGCATATCTTGAGAAAGTTCCAACACATCATCAGCCATAGGTATATCATCGGCAAACGATTGATTATTAACTTGATCTTCTTCCAAAATATTTTTTATTGAAGATAATATATCTTCCATAGCCATATCTTGATTATTTTCTTCAGCCATAATTACATTCCTGATTATTAACAATTAAGTTCATTCTACATAAAAATAGTATTCTTTCAAGAATATTTTGCATTATTCCAAAGCAATCCACTTATCTTTGGTTTCTTTATAGAATTTTTTTGCATCATATAAATCAACACCGAGCTTTAGGTCTTTTGCTGTTAGTTTTCCCATTGAAAGCAATAGTTGCATAGCAGAAACATAATAGTCTCTACGAGCAGTAACTTCATTTACATTAGAATTAAGCAACTCTTGATATGCATCCAAAACATCTAAAATTGTTCTATTTCCAAGAGCTTCTTCTTTTTGTACGCCGTCTAAAGCAATTTTGTTGGCTTTAACTTGGTCTTTAATCGCTTCAATTTTCGATTCATTTGTTTTCATGTATTCCCAAGCACTTGACACGGTTGCTTTAACCAGTCGCTCCGTTTCGAGAACCAGCTCTTGAGCTTGCCATTTTTGATGTTTACTTTGGCGAATTTTTGCTCTGCTTTCACCAGAATTATAAAGAGGAATGCTTAAATTCAAACCCCATTCCACGCTATCGGTATCATCATCTCCGATTAAATTATTATAGTCAGTTTTTATTTTAGCAGCTGTAGCATCAAAGCTCAGTTGCGGAAAAAGAGCACCGGTATTGGCATAAACTTCATAACCTTTAGCATTAAACAGATGCTTTGCTTGGCGAATTGAATAATTGTTTTTGAGGGCAATGTTAATCGCCACATCATAATTTTCGGGCAAAAAGTCTTTTATTGCCACGGGTTCTTCCAATTCTTTAGGCTCAGAGCCTATTATTCTTACATATACAGCTTTAGCAGCCTCTAAATTTCCCTCGGAGGCGATTCTGTCAGATTTTGCTTGTGAGTATCTGGCCTCTGCCTGAGATACATCTGTTCTGGTTACTTCGCCAACCTTAAAACGCTGTAATGTTTCCTCTAAACGTTTTTTGAGCAATTTTTCATTGTTTTTTTGTAATTCTACAATCGCAGTATCTCTAACCACATCTAAATATGCGGTTGATGCTTCTAAAAACACATTTTGCTCAACATTGTAAAGATTATTTTGTTCGGCTCTTACTACCTGATCTGCAGATTTAACAGAGTTTACGGTAGAAAATCCATTAAATAAAGGTTGCGAAAGTTTAGCCGC
>JAZNVJ010000132.1:0-2191 GCA_045592765.1 Alphaproteobacteria bacterium
TTCAAAACTCAAATTGTTGATTTCTTCATTATCCATAACATATCTCCTTATTTTTTGTAGATTTTAATCTAAGCTCTTTATAAATTCAAGCCCTCACTTAACTTGTTCAAAGTTTTAGCAACAACCTAAGTATAGGTGAAAAAAACAAAACTGTTATTATATCAAACATATATTTAGCAGGAGATTAAACATGAAAACAGTTCAATATTCTACCTTGCTCAAAGCTATGGGCAACCCTCGCAGATTAGAAATTTTATTACATCTTTACAACCATGAAAACAGTGTCGGAGAATTAGAAAAAAAGATAAAACTCAGTCAATCAGCTTTATCACAACATCTGGCAGTTTTACGCAAAGAAAAAATTGTCAAAACCAGACGTAAAGCCCAAACAATCTATTATTCAATTCAAGATACTAAAGCGCTGAAAATAATCGAGTTATTACAAAAACTCTAATTAGCCATTAATCTTGCCTTTTGAATTTTCCATTCTCTGTCTTTGATAGCATCTCGCTTATCATAAAGCTTTTTACCACGCCCCAAACCCACTTCCAGTTTGGCTCGACCATTACTATCAAAAAACAGTTTCATTGCTACCAATGTTGCGCCTTTTCGAGCCAATGCATTGATAATATCAACTATTTCTTTATGCTTTAATAACAATTTACGTTCTCTCTTCTCAGCGTGAGAAGAATATCCTTTATTGGCATATTCGGCAATAAACATATTAGAAATAAACAGCTCTCCGTTTTTTTCTACTCCAAAAGCATCATTGATATTTGCATGCCCCAAACGCAAAGATTTTACTTCTGTACCCAATAACTCCAAACCTGCCACAAATTTTTCTTCAATCAAATAATCAAAATTTGCTCGACGATTATGTGCCACTACACCGGTAGATATATATTCTGCTTTTTTAGTTTTCTTTGCCATCTTCATTTCTCATAAATTGATTATATAAGGCTCGTCTAACCTTATATGGTAAATTTGCCTTAGCATAACAAGGAACAAATTGCAAGCAATCTTCCCAATCTGCTTTCGTTAACACCTGTTGTTTTTTCACTTCCGGAATTATCCAGATTCGTTTTCTTGCTACCACAATTTCACACCCGTTAAGCGTACATCCTCTAAAATCATCTTGCAATAAAGCTTTCAACAAACGCAAAATCTCATCAGCTTCCGGAGCATATGTTTTTTCGCCACATTGACGTAACAAACTTTCCAATAAACGATATCCGATTTCTTCATGACATTCTGCAAAAATATTTTTTGAAAATGCAAAAATTTTATCGCTTATTTTACGCACTTGATTTTTGATTCTTTTTTCTACTTCATACTCAAAATAACTTCTTGTTCGTTGCAAAACTTTTGCAGTTTCAGCCAAACGCCATTCGCTTAAACCGATTTTTTCTTCCAATTCAGGCAAAAAATTGCGAATTTTCACCCGCATAAAATCATCACAGTAGTTAGATTCGTCTTCTACCCATTTAATTTTTTTCTGTTTCAGATATTGGCGCAAATCATCGGGATTCTCATAAAGTTGCGGACGAATAATATTAATGCCGTCTCTTTGTGTAATTGACAACATAGCGCATAATCCGCTAAGTCCGCTTCCTCTTTGTAATCGCAACAAGAATGTTTCGGCTTGATCTCGCAAATGATGCCCGACAGCCAAATGTTTAATATCATTTTTTTTACACCAATCACAAAGCAAACCATATCTGGCTTCCCTTGCAATTGCTTCAATATCTGAACTTGGTTTTTCGCCTTCCCAAGTTAAAATATGATGTTCTATTCCTGCTTTTTGCATTAATTCTGCCACATATTCGGCTTCTTGCCTCGAAGATGGTCTAAGCCCATGATCAACCGTTAAAGCAATCACTTTTTTACAATATTTTTTAAGCCGCAAAACCAATGCCAAAGAGTCCGCACCGCCGGAAACTCCGGCGGCAACAACTTCATTACTAAAATCATTTACGGCAAAAAATTCTTGCATTTATTTACACTCCAAAGCTTTAGCAAAATCAGTCGCTTTTTGCTTAACTGATTCTTCTGCCTTTGGAAACTCCGTTGCTAAACTCTTAAATGCAGTACAAGCTTCTTCTTTTTTTCCAAGCTCACGCATGGACATTCCGAGTTTCAACAAACTGTCCGCTCCCTTATTCCCATCTTTATATTTTTCCAAACCTTTACC
>JAZNVJ010000133.1:0-9233 GCA_045592765.1 Alphaproteobacteria bacterium
GACAGTTTGGATAGAGGTAAGCTCCTCGCAATGACATTTTATTATTAGTCACCCCTCGTTTTTGCAAGCAAAAACGTCAAGAGTCTACGAATTAACTAATCGTCAGATCGTTTGACCAATCCTGACGATTGCTACGCAATCAAGCAATAACTGTTAATAAAAAAAGAGGCTTGCTTTCGCAAACCCCTCTAATCACTAATCACTTACGCCTAATGACTAATCACTTAAAACTGCTCTTGCAATTCAAAGAAATATGCTTGCGGATGATCACAAACAGGACATTTTGCCGGAGCATTCGGAGCTTCTACACGATGTCCGCAGTTTGCGCACTCCCAAACAACCTTGGTCGGACGATTAAAGATTTTACCTTCAACCAAAGAGTTTAACAAAGCATTGTATCTTTCTTCGTGAGTTTTTTCAATCTTAGCAACCATGTCAAATAAAGCAGCAATTTTGGTGAAACCTTCTTCACGAGCCTCTTTAGCCATACGAGCATACATATCTGTCCACTCATAATTTTCGCCGGCAGCAGCATCTTTTAAGTTCTCAACAGTAGAAGGAACTTCACCACCATGAAGTAATTTAAACCAAATTTTAGCATGTTCTTTTTCATTATTGGCAGTTTCTTCAAATTTTGCCGCAATAATGTTATATCCTTCCTTTTTTGCTTTAGATGCATAATAAGTGTATTTGTTGCGAGCTTGAGATTCGCCGGCAAATGCATCCATCAGATTCTTTTCGGTTTTTGAACCCTTTAGTTCCATTTTAGTCTCCTTTATTATAATTAAATACTACAAATATTGGTAATAAAGAATTTTGGAGTTGTCAATAAGCACTTTAATGGTTATTTAATATTATTATTTATAACGAAAGGGAATGAAAATGAAAGCTGCAGAAATTAAAAAAGGGATATATTGGGTTGGTGTTAAAGATTGGAACTTAAGAGAGTTTCATGGCTATACTACCCCCAGAGGTTCAACCTATAATGCCTACCTGATTATGGATGAAAAAATCACTCTTGTTGATGGGGTAAAACATCAACTAAGTCAAGAGAATTTGAGCCGTATTCAAAGTGTGGTAGATTTTTCTAAAATAGATTATTTGGTTGTAAACCATGTTGAGATGGATCACTCCGGTAATATTCCAGATATCATGCGCCATGCTCCACAAGCCAAAATTATTACCAATAATGCCGGTAAAATGGCTTTGGAAGCGCATTTTGACACCACCGGTTGGCAATATGAAATAATCAAAACCGGCGATAGCGTATCTATCGGTAACAGAACATTAGAATTTATGACAACCCCGATGCTTCATTGGCCGGAATCAATGATGACTTATATCAGAGAAGAAAAGCTTCTTTTGCCTAATGATGGTTTTGGGCAACATTTTTGTTCTGATGCCTTGTTTGTAAAAGATGCGCCATTTGATGTGGTTATGGATCATGCCAAGAGCTACTATGCCAACATTTTGTTTCCCTTTGGAGCACAGGCGGACAAAGCTCTCAAAACTGCCGGAGATTTAGGTTTGGATATTGAGATGATAGCCCCATCTCACGGTCTTATCTGGAGTGGTAAAGCAGAGGTTGAGGCAATTTTAAATAATTATGCCAAATGGGCATCAGGTTCTAATGACGGTAAGGCTGTGATTGTATACGATTCTATGTGGGGAGCAACCGCTACTTTAGCAGAAACTGCTATGGGTGAATTGCAAGCTTCTGGTATTCCGGTATCAAAACATTGTTTAGCAATAGAAGATGTTTCAGAAATTATGCCCGATTTTCTGGATGCTAAATATATTTTGATTGGTAACCCTACTGTTAATAATCAACTTCATCATCGTGTTGCCGGTTTTATGGCATATATGAAAGGTTTAGCACCTAAAAATAAAGTCGGTTTGGCTTTTGGTTCTTATGGTTGGAAACCCGGAGTTATCAAACAAATTCAACAAACCTTTGATGATTTGGGGTGGAAATCAATTGAACCTTTTGAGGAAAAGTTTACTCCCAAGTCCGATGTTTTACAAAAATTTAAGGAACACATCAGAGAATATATCAAGCTCTAATTTTGTTTTTATGTGAACCATAGTCGCTGCCAACGGTGCGTCCGATGGCGGCGATTTTTTCTTTAACCACGCTAAGGCTCTTATCCGGAGTATAATTTGTAGCTGATTTTCCAGGATAAAGCTCATAGTGTTTGCGATATTGGGTGAGAGTAACATTGGGCATAATTACATTTGCCCCCGACTGCAAAGCTTTTGTTTGCCCGTTGGGCGCTAAAGTTTCCATTGCGGTTGTCGCCGGAATATTAATATCCGGCAAAAGCAAACGGGTCAGAGCCATTACTTTGAGTGCCATTTGCAGAGTTCCCCCTTGAGCATCTTTTAATGGCGTATCCGGATGCGGAATAAACGGACCTATTCCAATCATATCAGCATTAACTTGTTTAAAAAATAAAATATCATCAGCATAAGATTCTATTTTTTGTTCCGGTAATCCTACCAACACACCCGAGCCTATTTCCAGTCCGGCAATTCCAAGATTCCTAATACATTCAGCTCTGGTTTCCCAACTCATTCCTGGGTCGTGTTTTAGGTATAAGTCTTTATCCGTAGTTTCGATTCTGAGCAAAAACCTATCCGCTCCGGCTTGTTTATAGGCTTTATATTCTTCTAAAGTTTTTTCACCGATACTCAAAGTTAGAGCCACATCAAGAGTTTTTATTTTGCGGATAATTGAACAAAGCTTTTCAGTATCAAAAAACATATCTTCACCTGATTGCAATACAATGGTTTTCAATCCCATATTGCAAGAAGCGTGTTCTGCCAGAGCAAAAATCGTATCTTCATCAATGCGATAACGCTCAATATTTTTGTTATCTCGGCGCAGTCCGCAATAACAACAATTATTTTTGCAGAAGTTAGAAAACTCAATTAATGCCCGCAAATGAATTTCGTCACCGACATATTTTCTGCGCACTTCATCTGCAGCGTTAAATATTTCTTCATCAAACTCATCATTGCATAGTAAGGCGATTAGCTCTTCTCTGTTCAAATTGTGAGTATTTTTTGCTTTTTCAATTAGTTTTTTCATGTTTCAAAGAATATATTTTTAAGTATAAACAATCAAGAAAAATAATTTGCTTTTGCTTTTGATTTGGGGTTTAATAAGCTAAAATAAACAGAAAGGAAGATAAATGAAATTTTTGGTGTTTTTGGTATCTGCTTTTTTTGCTATAACCGGCAAAGCTGTTGCTAATCCGGCTTGTGCAGTTTGCACTGTTGCTGTTGGTGCTTCATTGGAAGTTGCTCGTCGTTATGGCGTTGATGACAGCGTTGTAGGTGTTTGGGCTGGTGCAATGTTGGCTCTGTTGGGTTATTGGTTGATTTTGTGGTTTGAGAAGAAAAATTGGAATTTCTGGGGTAGAGATGTTTTGCTGATGGCAATTTCGGTTGGTTCTATCGGTTTTATGTATGTTTCTGAATTTGCATATATGCCTAAAGTAATCGGCATATTTTATATGGATCCTTTGTTATTTAGCACTATTTTAGGGGCTCTTACTTTTATTTATGTATCCAAATTTTATCAATGGATGAAGGCTAAAAACGGTGGGCACGCTCATTTTCCGTTTGAAAAAGTTGTTTTGCCGGTTGTTGCATTAGCTCTATTGAGCGTTTATTTTAACTATTATCCGTTAGGCTCTGAGACACAGGTTGCCGAAAGTTTATATGAATTTTCAGGAGATAAATAATGAAAAAAGCAAAAGATGTAAAAGAATTTGTCGAAAGAATAGATGCCCGCAAAAAGGTCAACCCTAAAGATTTATCTTCAGATCAGGATTTGACTATCGCCATTATGAACTTGATTAGTATTGAAGAGCATTTGGTATTCTCTGGAGCCAAAACCGGAAAAAATTCTTTTTATGATCTTATTGAAGAAGTTAGAGAACTTCGCAAAAACCTTATGCAAAAAATAATTCCTGAATATGAAGGTGAAGTATGGTGTATCTCAAAACACTTGCTTGCATCATCAATGCGCTTAATGGAAGTTGGCACCAAACAACAAAGTTTGGGTAATAAACAAGAAGCATACAATTTGTTTAATCAAGCCTATGATTTATATTGTCTGTTTTGGGGACTGAATATGAATATGCTTAATATAGATGATGTAAAGTGGATAGAAGATAAAACCGAAGATATCAAAAAAATCTCTGCCAAATTGGAGAAGGTTGATGCTCCGGTGGTAAAAGAAAACACCAAAACTTCAGCCCTATCAAAAATGAAGGCTTTTGTAAAAAAAGCAGTTGATTGCTGTATTGAATAAGATGCATATATAAATCAAAAAAGAGGAACATTGTTCCTCTTTTTTTGCCTCAATCATTATTATTTTTTGAGCATTGCTTCCGGAGATTCGATACCCATCAAAAACAAATTAAGCTTCAAAATATCTCTGGTTAGTTGAGCCAAACTAATTCTTGAAGCTACAAATTCTTTGTTTTCCTCACTCATAATTGGAGAAGTATTATAAAAACTGGAAAAGACCTGCGCTAAACTATAAGTATAGTCAGAAATAACGCTAGGTTCTTTTTCTGCTTCAGCTCTGGCTATAGCAGCATTAAGCTGTGCAATTTTCAATGCCAAATCACGCTCTTCTTTGTTGGTTATAATAATTTTTCCACCATCAGTGTCAGCTTTACGCAAAATAGAGTTGATGCGAGCAATTGCATATTGAATATATGGTCCGGTTTTACCTTCAAACTTAGCAAAATCATCAATCTCAAAAATATATCCTGATGCGGTATTGTTTTTCAAATCCTGAAATTTAATTGCCCCAACAGCAATTTGCTCGGCCATTTTTTCAATATCGGCAGATGAGTATCCTTCAGCCTCTTCCGGCAAAGATTCTTTAACCTTATCGATTGATATTTTAATCAAATCTTCCAAGTTCATCACTCCGCCGTCACGAGTTTTAAAAGGCTTACCATCCGCACCATTCACCGTGCCAAAGCCTATATGCTTAAATTTAACATTAGGAGCAATGCCAAGCATTTGTGCAACCTCAAATACTTGTTCAAAGTGCAGAGATTGACGTTTATCTACCACATACAAAATTTCATCAGCATGCAAATCATCAACACGCATTTTAATTGTGGCAATATCGGTTAATTGATATCCAAATCCGCCATCGCCTTTGACTAAGATTACCGGAGGTTTGGAATCATCACAGAGGCGGATGATTGTTGCCCCATCATCGACAACGGACAAACCTTTCGTTTCAGCCATCTTAACTATTTTACCGCAAGTTTCATGAGCATCACTTTCACCCAACCACAAATCAAAATGTGCATCCAAAATTTGGTAGTTTTGTTTTATTGCTTCAACCGAAACTTTGCGTAAATGTTGCCAAGCTTTGTAGTATTCGGGATTTCTGTTTTGGAGCTCAGCAGTTATTTGTCTTGCATTTTCTTTGGCTGTATCATCTTCTTTGCAACGAATATTAGCTTTTTTATAAAAAGCTGAAATCTCATCAATATTATATGTTTCAGTTTTGCTCAAATCGCCATCTTGCAAAATGATTTCAGCCAAAATCATTCCCATTGGTGTTCCCCAGTCACCCAAATGAACATCAGAAACCACATTGTGTCCGACAAATTCTTCGATTCTGCGCAAAGATTCACCGATAACAGCTGAACGTAGGTGTCCGACGTGTAAGGCTTTAGCAACGTTAGGCCCGCCAAAATCCATAACAACTTTGCGTGGTGTTGATGTTTTTTCTACCCCAAAGCGCTCATCATTAATAGTTTCATCCATAATTTTGGCAATAAATTCATCACTTAGGGTAATATTTAAAAATCCCGGACCATCAACGGATATTTTTGCCAAGTCTTTATCTTGTTCAAGCTCTTTAGCAATCAAAGAAGCTATCTCACGAGGGTTTTTGCGTTCTGATTTTGCCAAAGCAAGCGCGCCATTACACTGAAAATCACTCAAATCAGGGCGATCAGATACTTTAACTGAGGCAAATTTGCTGTCTAATCCGAGCTGATTGAAGATATTCTTAAGTTTTTTATTAAGGGTATTTTCTAAAGACAAAGACATATTAGTTTCCTAGTTTATTTTTCACATTTAAAATAAAAATGGTTTGGCACCAAAATTCGACAAGTAAAATAAGTTTGTTTTAGCGGAACTGCATGAGTTCCGGTTTTTTCTCTGATACAAACATTGTCAGCAATTTTTTTTACATCAGCATAAGGGGTATACAAACTGTTATAGCAAACAGCAGGGTTTTTAGGTGTTGAATTGCCTATGTATAATTCTTCAGGAGTTTTTGCTCCTGCTTCTCGTCTTCTATCTTCAAAAGGTCTGAATTGAGAACAAGAGCAAACAAAAGCAACAAACAGCAAAACATTTATAATTTTAAATCTGGACAATTATAAAAACTCCGTTACATTAATGATAATTTCTAAACACTATAACCAAAGAAGAACAAAATGCAAGAAAACAAATATATTGGCGACGAAAAAATGATAAAAATGTTGGAGCATTATAATTGTAAAACTCCGCTTGAGATTATAAAAATGCGTTTTGCCGGTGCAATTTGCAGTCCGAATTTGGAGTTGCGTCCGACTGACGTTATTTCATCTTTTTGGCCGAGCGGACAATCTCCCAGATTACAAACCAAAGAAGAAGCTGATTTGTTTTTTAAGTTTTTTATGGGACTTTGGGATGATATTTTTACCAAAATCAAGAATAATAAAATAAAATTGGAAAAACTGGCATTTAAGGATTTGAGTTATTATTGCCAACGCCGTTTTGCCGAAGTTGAACAAGGATATATTGAAGGTTTTTGGGGCGGAAAAACAGATTTCAAATTACCTGCCTATTTGGCCGAAGTTATAGATTCTCTTTCTGAACTTGCCGGAGTTTATTCCAGTCTGGAGAAAAAAATCAGCGATAATAATGAAGAAGTAATAAATGCCCTTCATTCAGCCGATAGAATGGTTGAAAAAACGATATCATTTATTATCGAAAATTCTGTTCTTCCGCGCATAGAAAGTTTGCAACGAACAGTTAACTAAAAAATCCCCTCTGAGATAAATATCAGAGGGGATTTTTTATTTCTTAGCTTCAATAATTTTAATTGCTTCATCCAATGAAGGTTCATGACCTGAAATATCTTTAGGAATAGCATAATTTGTTTTTCCGCATTTCAAATATGGTCCATACCGCCCCATTAATAACACAATTTCTTGTTTGTTTTTAGGGTATATTCCCAAAGCTTTACCGGTTGGTTTTTCTTTTGCTCCGGATAATAATTCCTTAGCTCTTTCAAGCGTTATGTTGAATATATTATCATTACCACGCAAAGAAACAGATTTATTTCCTTGTTTGATATAAGGTCCGAATTTACCGGAATTAACCAATATTTCTTCTCCTAAATCAAAAGGCATAGAAAGCAAACGAGAAGCTTGTTCAAAACTAACTTCATCCGGAGTTATGTCTTTAGGTAGAGCTGCTCTTTTAGGCTTTTCGGTTGTAGCAGTAGCATCTTCACCAAGTTGTACATAATATCCGTAAGGTCCTTTTTTTAGGTAGATATTTATTTCATTTAATTGTCCTAAAATTTTGTCTTCCGGATTGGGAGCTTTTGTTCCGGCTGCAGTTTCTTCATCTGAAGTATCTACCAAAGGTTTGGTGTTTTTACACTCAGGATAATTTGAACAGCCGATAAATGCTCCAAATCTGCCAAGCTTAACACTCAAATGTCCACTACCGCATTCCGGACAAATTCTCGGGTCAGTTCCGTCTTCTCTTGGTGGAAACAGGTGGTATGCCAATGCTTCGTCGATTTTTTCAATAACTTCGCTTATTTGTAATGGTGTAACAGCCTCAATGTTTTTAATGAACTTAACCCAAAATCCGGTTAGCAGTTTTTTCCACTCCATCTCTCCGGCAGAAACATCATCCAAAAATTCTTCTAATTGCGCAGTGAAGTCATATTCTACATATTTTTTGAAGAAGTTTTCTAAAAATACCGTAACGATTCGCCCTCTGTCTTCAGGAATAAAGCGTAATTTTTCAACCCGCACATATTTGCGTTCTTGCAATACCGCTATAATGGTAGCATAAGTAGATGGACGACCGATACCTAGTTCTTCAAGCTTTTTAACTAAACTTGCTTCGGTAAAGCGTGGGGGTGGAACAGTAAAGTGTTGTTCCGGAATAATTTCTCCTTTGGTAACATTTTCACCGATTTCAACATTAGGTAATATTCTATTTTCATCATCATCGTCAGCGTCATCTTTAGATTCTTGATATAATTTCAAGAAACCATCAAAATCAATAACTTGTCCGTTAGCACGTAACAAGATTTGCTTATCGGTAGAGATTGCATCAACCACTACCTTATCCATAATTGCCGGATTCATTTGACAAGCAACGGTACGTTTCCAAATAAGCTCATATAGTTTGTGTGCATCACCATCAAGTTTGAGTTCCATTTTTTTAGGAGTATTCATAACGTCAGATGGTCTGATAGCTTCGTGGGCTTCTTGAGCATTTTTGGATTTGGTTTTATATTCTTTGGCAACTTTGGGCAAATAAGCCTCGCCAAAATATTTTACAATTGCTTCGCGGCATGCTTCAATAGCCTCTTTAGACAAGTTAACCGCATCGGTACGCATGTAAGTAATAAATCCGTCTTCATAAAGCTTTTGCGCAATTTGCATAGTTTTCTTTGCCGAGAATCTCAGTTTTCTGGCTGCTTCTTGTTGCAAAGTTGAGGTTGTAAACGGAGGCGCCGGATAACGATTGGTTTTCTTGCGTTCCACATTGGCAATGGAAAAATCTTGTGCTTCAATTTTAGCTTTTGCTTCCAGAGCTTTTTCTTCGGAATTGATATCAAACTTTTCCAGTTTTTTACCATCAAGCTGAATTAAGTGAGATTTAATTACCGCTTTGTTTTGAGTAAACAGCTCTGCGTCAATAGTCCAGTATTCTTCAGCCTTAAATTTCTCAATTTCGGTTTCTCTTTCGCAAATTAATCGCAAAGCAACGGATTGTACTCTTCCGGCAGATTTTGAACCCGGAAGTTTACGCCACAATACCGGCGAAAGGTTAAACCCAACCAGATAATCCAAAGCACGTCTTGCCATATAGGCTGATACTAAATTGTCATCAATTTGTCTGGGATTCTTAATTGCTTCAGATACTGCAGATTTAGTAATTTCGTGAAA
>JAZNVJ010000134.1:0-9675 GCA_045592765.1 Alphaproteobacteria bacterium
ATTTTTGATTAGTCTCAATAAAATCCACTTCAACAGCGCATACATACTCCAAATATTGCTGAGGAGATATGTTATATTCTTTGGTTAAAAATGTTGTTTCATAAGCTCCATTTTGCCTTCCTTGACTTATTATCTCCCACGCACTATCTTTGTCTACAGATAGAAAAGAACTAATAAAGTCAATGCTCCGTTTATCTTCTTCATTTTCCATATGTTGAGAATATGGATATAATGTACCATCTAAATCAAAAATTAAATTTTTTATATTTTGCATTTATCTTTCTTTTCTAATAGCTACAACGTTGCGAACATATCCTATATCCGTTGCCATATTTTCCATATCTACCGGTAATTTTAATCGCCAATTAGGGTGTTTATCTCTATCCGTACCGGGTAGATTTTGTTGCTTTATAACATGGAAAAAATCTTCCAACTGAGCTAAATAAACTTGAGAAGATGAACGGGCCATATAACGACTAATCGCTTCTTCTATTCCTTCGGGATATCCTCCACCATACAAATAATCGTTTTGTCTGCATCTATCTTCTGGCCATACTCCGGCGGCATCTAAAGATGCTAACAACAATCGTCTGTCATTCTCTCGCTTGTGATAAGCCCCCTGTTTGTCCTCATCAGATGATATCATACCCAATGAATTAGCTAACTCAATATCATAACCGAACCACCACATCTTAAGCGGTGACATGTCATGAGTTCCAACCGATGCAAAAGCATGTTGCTGATAATGTTCAGGAGCAAAGAATCCCCCCCATCCAGCAGCCGCTCTCTCAGACCATAAAACACTCAAAGAATAAATGTTTCTATCTTGAATGGTTTCAACAAACCCATCGGGCACATTACCAATACTCTCGCCAACAACAACGCATTTATTTAAATGGCTCTCTAATGCAACAATATTTAACATATCGGCAAAATTAAAATACAGATATGTTCCCTCTCCACAGTTATCGGGAATAACGTACAAACGCATAAGGCTCATAACATGATCCATACGCAATGCACCGGCATTTTTCATATTAGCTCTGAGAATTTTTATAAATGGCTCATAGGCTCTTTTCTTAAGCTCAATTGGCGAAAAAACACCCAATCCCCATTGCTGTCCACAAGGGAAAAAAGCATCTGGCGGAGCACCTGCCCCACAATTTTGAATGAATAAATCAGCATCGCCCCAATATTCGGCACTGTCTTTACCTACTCCAACCGCCAAATCTCGATATAAACCTATTTTTAACCCTACTTCATCTACTACTTGTTTAGCCTGAGTGAATTGTCTATCTGCCTCAAACTGCATAAACTTGAAAAATTCTATGCGTTCTTGATGAGATTTAATATAATCATCAATACCAACACCTTGAGGATTTCTGATTTCTTTTGGCCATGCTCGCCACCCTCCCCAAACTTTAGGACTTTCACTTTCATACAAACACTGAAACAATGCAAGTTTATCTAATTCTGCACCTTGTTCCTGACAAAATTTTTGATATTGATTATGTCTTGCTTGAGATGCCTGTTTATTAAAACGCTGAAAACACTTTTCTAAAATTTTTACCTTTAAAGGATAAATCTTGTTATATTGAATAAGTTCCGCAGATTTTATATCTGCCAAAATCCCTTCTATTAACTGCTTATCTCTTGGTTCATACTCCGGAACAGCTTCAATATCAATATATATCGGATTTAAAAACAATCGACTGATAGACTGATATGGGCTTGCATTTTCAGGAAAATCATGACTCAAAACATTTAATGGATTTAAACCGATAATATCTGCTCCACTATCGGCGCATAATTTGACCATATTTTGTAAATCAGTAAAATCTCCAACACCCCAATTGCGTTTACTTTTTAGAGAATATAACTGTATGGCAAAACCCCAAAGTTTATCTTTCAACCCTTCTGCTTGAAAACAATGCTTAGGAGCAACAGCTATCTTTGATTTATAGTTTTTACTACCGATACGAACATCTAAGTCATAATATCCGACATCTAAATATGAATTTATCTGATAAGTAACTTTTTTCTTGATTTCTTTATCTGTTTCTTTTTCTTCTTCGGCAATAATAATCGTATCAAGTAGCTGAATTTTATGTTTTGAATCTTTGAGAGTTATTTTATCGACAGCTGATTTTTGCGGAAGAACCACATCAAAACAAATATTATCCTGACAACAAACATATATCGGCTCCAACACTTCTTGATAGCGTTCATTATCTATCAAGGCAATGGATTGTTTAATATCTTCATCTATATCACATTGATAGCCTAAAGCTTGAATAAAAAAACGTATGGTTTCCGGTTTAACCTGATAATCCTTTTGCGCCATGCCGGCATCAGAAAAAGATGTGGCTATACCTAATTTTTCTGCAAGAATTTTTAGATTATCTACCATATTAACACCTTTCTAGTTTATTTTTTTATCTCAAAACCGATTACACTCCAAGCAGGAATTTTTACAGTATTGCCGGATCTAACTTCTGAAGCTTCAAATTTATCACTACTATCTAAAATTAAACTCCAGGACATATTATCGGGAAGATTGGGTAACTTCCAATTTTTATCTTGATGATTAGCGTTAAATATAATCATTACAAATTTACTACCCGTATATACACAATATGCCAAAGAACGTCTTTCGCCATTATGCCAATCGGATGTTTCAAATTCCTTACCTGTTTCGGTATACCAAGTAATGTCTTTATAACCACTCTTGTCTATAGTCTTGCCACTAAAGAATTTACGCCGATCAAATATTTTCAATTTCTTACGCAGTTTAACCAATTGTCTTACATATGATGCGAAACGTTTGTGCTTATCGGATATTCCTTCCCAATTAATCCACGTTAATGCATTATCTTGACAATAGGGATTATTGTTTCCCATTTGAGTACGTAAAAACTCATCTCCAGCAACCATCATCGGAGTTCCGAATGACATTAGTAATGTTGCTAACATTGCTTTGCTACGTAAAAGCCTGTTATCCTCAACCGTTCGGTTATCTGTACCTCCTTCAATTCCGGAATTCCAACTCCAGTTAGAATCGGTACCGTCTTTATTTTGCTCCCCATTGCTAAGATTATGTTTTTGATTATAACTTACTAAATCACATAAATTAAAACCATCATGAGCGGTAATGAAATTTACACTCGCCCATATATCACGATTATTATAATTAAACACATCACTAGAACCACTCAAGCGACTGGCTATTTCTGCTGTTTGTCCGACATCTCCTTTCCAAAAGCGACGAACATTGTCTCGATATTTATCATTCCATTCAGCCCAACCGGGAAGAAAAGCTCCAACTTGATAACCACCATTACCAACATCCCATGGTTCTGCAATCATCTTTACATTTCTTAATACAGGATCTTGTTCTATGGCATATAAAAAGCCACTCTTTTGCGTAAAATTATTATCGCGTCTTGATAGCGTTGTTGCCAAGTCAAAACGAAAACCATCAACATGCATTTCCTGCACCCAATAACGCAATGAATCCATTACCAAACGTAAACATGCCGGATTTTGTACATTAAATGATGCTCCGCAACCGGTAGTATCATAATAATAACGTTTATTATCGGGATTCAAAATGTAATATGAACTATTATCTATACCTCTATAGCATAAAGTAGGACCTAATTGATTACCTTCTCCGGTATGATTATACACAACATCCAAAATGACCTCTAATCCATGATTATGCATTTTTTTGATAGTGGTTTTTATTTCATTTATATCATTACCCGACAAATATGATTGTTCCGGAGCGAAAAAACTAAAACTTTCATATCCCCAATAATTATCGGTAATATAACCTTTCTTGTGACGATTACCAAAAAATGCATGTATCGGCAAAAATTCAACAGCTGTAACCCCTAACCATTTAAGATAATTAATAACCGAACTATGTCCCATTCCTGCAAAAGTTCCACGTTTAGCATCCGGAACAGATGGTTGCAATTTAGTATAACCACGAAGGTGAGTTTCATAAATTATGGTATTTTCAAACTTATGATTGGGGTGTTTTTCATCGCTCCAATCAAATGTATCATCAACAACTACTGATTTAGGAACATAGGGGGCAGAATCTAAATTGCTAAATGATAAATCCTGATTGGGACTATCTATGTCATAGCCAAAAATGGCTTTATTCCAAATTAATTTACCAACTAACTTTTTACCATATGGATCTATCAGCAATTTGTTAGGATTAAACCGCATACCTTCTTCCGGTTTATATGAACCGTATACACGATAACCATAAACCAAACCCGGAGCAGCTCCATCTAAATAAATATGCCAAATATTATTATCATTTTGCAAGATTTCATAGCGTTCAAGTTCTTCTGAACCGGAAGCGTCAAATAAACATAATTCAACTTTGGTGGCATGAGCAGAAAATAAGGCAAAATTCACCCCCTTGCCGTCATAAGTTGCCCCCATTGGAGTTGCGCTACCGTCAAGAGTTTTGAACTTTGCCATTTTTCACTCACTATCTTATGGGTTTAATCACTATGGTTGAAAGAGGAGGAAGTTTAAGTGTTATAGAACAAGGTTTGCCATTCCACTCACCATCTGACGCTTGCATATATCCGTCATTTTTCACACCGCTTCCCCAATAGTTTACATCATCACTATTAAAAATTTCTTGATAACGACAATTTTCAGGAACACCTATACGATAATTTTCTCTGACTACAGGGGTAAAATTAGATATAACAATCAAATAATCTCCCGGAGCATATCCTTTACGCATATAAGAAATTACACTATCATCAGAATTTGAATGCTCTATCCATTCAAAGCCTCGATAATCAAAGTCTTGTTGATATAAAGGTGCATTACCTTTGTACATCAAATTCAAATCACGAACACAGTTTTGCATACCTTTGTACATAGGATGATCAAGCAAAAACCAACGCAAGCCTTCTTCAGAATTCCATTCTCTTTCTTGCCCGAACTCACATCCCATAAATAAAAGTTTTTTTCCGGGATGAGTGTACATAAAGCCATAATAAGCACGGAGATTTGCAAATTTTTGCCATTCATCACCAGGCATTTTAGAAAGCATAGATCCTTTGCCATGGACAACTTCATCATGAGAAATCGGTAAAATAAAGTTTTCGTTAAATGCGTACAACAAACCAAAAGTTAGCATTCCATGATGATATTTACGGTGAATCGGATCATGAGAAATATACTTCAAAGTATCATTCATCCATCCCATATTCCATTTATAACCAAAACCTAATCCACCCATAGAAGTCGGACGAGAAACCATCGGCCATGCTGTAGACTCTTCAGCTATGGTGACAGCACCATTGGTTTGCGAATAAGCAAGCTCATTCATGCGACGAATAAATGATATTGCTTCAATATTTTCATTACCACCATAAATATTGGGAATCCATTCACCATTTTTACGAGAATAATCTAAATACAACATTGAGGCAACAGCATCAACACGCAAACCATCAATATGAAATTCTTTAAGCCAGTAAATTGCGCTGGCACATAAAAAGTTCATTACCTCAGTGCGGCCATAATTATAAATCTTTGTACCCCAATCGGTATGCTCACCTTTGCGAGGATCTGCGTGCTCATATAAATGAGTTCCATCAAATTCATTTAACCCGTGCCCATCTTTAGGAAAATGAGCCGGAACCCAATCCATAATCACCGCTATACCGGCTTGGTGAAATTTATCTATCAAATAACGCAAATCATCCGGTGTTCCAAAACGACTTGTCGGCGCAAACATACCGATAACTTGATACCCCCAAGAGCCATCAAACGGATGTTCCGTTAACGGCAAAAATTCAACGTGAGTGAAGCCCATATTGGAAACATAGGGAACGAGCGTATCGGCCAATTCACGATAGGACATATATTCATTTCCATCTTTACGACGCCAAGAACCCAAATGAACCTCATAAATAGACATAGGCTTGTCAAATGAATTATGCTCAGAACGATAATTCATCCATTCTTCATCTTCCCATTGGTAGTTGTTTATATCGTAAACAATGGATGCTGTATTGGGACGTTTTTCAGAATAAAAAGCTACCGGATCAGCTTTAACTAAAATCGAATTATCATTGGTTTTTATTTCAAATTTATATAATTCACCGGCATGAATAGAAGGAATAAAAATATCCCATACACCACAGTTCGGATGCTTACGCATTACGTGAACTCGACCATCCCAATTATTAAAGCCACCAACTACACTAACACGTTTTGCATTAGGTGCCCAAACAGCAAAACCAACACCTTTAACCCCGCCCATTTCCATTGGATGGGCGCCAAGTTTTTTATACATATCAAGGTGATTGCCTTCAGCAAAAAGGTATACATCTACGTCACCTAATGTCGAAGAAAAACGATAGACATCTTCTGCTTCATAGATAATTCCTCTATCGTTTTCAATACGAAACTTATAAGTAAAATTTTCTATCTTACCCAAATTAATCTGATAAAAACCTCTATCATCTAACTTAGTCATTTCACCTAAAGAATCACCTTGTGCATTTAGCAATTCCACCTTACGAGTATGGGGCTGATAAGTGCGGATAAAAACCTCTTTACTTCCTTTATCTTTATGAATACCAAGCACTGCAAAAACGTTACCGTGGTCACCATTTATTATGGCTTCAAGTTCTTCTTTTGACAATAAGTTTTCCATGTATTATTCCTTGAAATTTACAACATAATTTATCGGCTTTTTAAATGCAATTACATCCGAATATTTAATCTATAGTTTCTTATGCTTTTAAATGCAAGTATTTTGATTCCGCAAATATTTTTTTTGAGGAAAATTATCATTTTTTATGATTAAGTGTTGACGGATAAAAAATTGAATGTATATTAGTTTGTGTTTACCGAACTTTTATTTGGAGTTAGTGATTATGATTAAGAATAATGAAAAGGCTATTCAGGAAGCAGCCTACTACATTTGGCAAAATGCCGGATGCCCATTAGGCCAAGACGAATATTTCTGGTCTATGGCTGTTGAACAAATCAACAAAAGCAGCAAATCTTGCAGCAAAAAAAGTTGCTCTTCTTCTGCTAAATCTTCTACAGCGAAAAAGACTTCTTGTGCTAAGAAAGCTACAGCTTCCGTAAAGTCTGCTTCTACTAAATCTTCTAAAAAATCTAAGTAATTTTTTGAGGTTTTTTAATAAAAAAGTTCTGCTAATTTGCAGAACTTTTTTTATGTTTTTATGGCACTAAAAATCCACCCCTCAACATCTTTTTCTCCTTCTTTACGAAGAACTGATTGATGATAATTAATATTGGAGAATCCACAATCTGATAAACATTTTATGATATATTTTTTGCTATGCACAAAACGTCCGGAAAGGTGTTGTTGCCAATTTGAATTTTCATCATTTATCGCACTTATACTAAATACAAAAAAACCATCTTTTTCTAATGATAAAAATACTCCCCTTATAACCTTTTCTAAATCACCAAAATACGTAAAAACATCTGCCGCCACAATCAAGTCATAATGCTTTTTTAATGCAAACAAAAAGCTCTCAATATCTGCACAATATAATGATTTATAAATATTTTTTTGCATTGCTTTTTCAAGCATTTGCTTGGATAAATCAACACCCTCTATTTCACCTTTGTGGAACATTTTTTTTAGCTCAATTCCGCATAATCCTGTTCCGCAACCAATATCTAAAATCGATATGTTTTTAAACTTAAGTTGCAATATATTTTCTTTTATTATTTCTGCAATCAGTTTGGGAACACAATAGTTTAATTGCGCCAAGGTATCTTCAAAAGAATCCGCAAATTCATCGAATGTTTTTTGAATATATTGTGATGAAGAACGCTGATAATCATCATTAGGATAAAATGCATACCAACTTTGTTTTACTATTGCATTTTCCGGATATTGTTGATGCCATTTTTTCACCCAAGAATCGACATACTCTTTACCTTTTTCAAGTGCTATTTCATACAAAGAATATGCCATATTGAGATGTTGAGAATCTGCTCCCTTACTTATTTTTACTGCAGTTAATGCTGCTTCTAAAGCCTTATGATGATTATTATTTTTTTGAGCCGCTTGTGATAAAAAATTCCACACCCAAAAATCATTAGCATTTTGGGTTATTGCAACATCAAAATGTTGTTCTGCTTTTACAAAATCTTCTTGCTCAAAAGCCACTTTTCCACAAGTGAAATCTGCATAATAATCATTTTTTAATTTTGATGCATATTGCAACGCCAAATCATATTTTTTTTGCAAAAGATATGCATCGGCAAGGTTAACTAAAGCAGCGTAATGTTTGGGATTTATAGTTAAAATTTTTTGATAATAGTGTTCTGCTTTTGACAAATCATTTTTAATATAAAAACTATTAGCAAGCAGCAACAAAAGCTCTATATTCTGAGGATATTTTTTTAAGCCTTTTTGTGCAATTTTAACAGCATCAGCATAGTTTTCATGCTGATAAGCTATGTTTGCTTCTTCAACATATTCTTTAGCTGTCTTTGCTTTAATCCCAAACATCATCAACCTTTAACTTGGTTTTTACTTATTTATTATTATATAAAATAAACAAACATAAAAAGTAGTTAATAATGATATATTCTTATAAAAGTATCTGGCAAATTACCGCTCCGATTTTAATCGGTTTACTAATTCATCAGCTTGTTGGAATTACAGACACAATATTTTTAGGACATCTTGGAGAAATAGAACTAGGCGCATCAGCATTGGGCGGAGTTTTTTATATTGTGCTATTTATGTTAGGACACGGATTTAGTGCTGGTGTACAAATAATCATAGCTCGCAGACATGGAGAATCCAACTGCTATCAAATTGCTGAAGTATTTTATCAAAGCGTAATATTTTTAATATTAACCGCATTGGTTATGATTATAACCACCTTATTTTTAACTGAAAATATTTTGAGTCTATTTATCCGCTCTAATGATGTATTAAATGCAACTATAGCTTATGTAAAACCGAGAGTATGGGGACTTTTGTTTGCCTTTGTTATTGTAAATTTCAGAGCTTTTTTTGTAGGAATTACTTATACCAAAATCCTTGCAATAAATGCCTTAGTTATGCTGATAATAAATATTGTTTTCGATTACGGATTAATATTTGGCAAACTCGGAATGCCTGAACTCGGAATCGGAGGTTCAGCCATAGCATCAGTTATTGCCGAAGCCGGAGCAGTATTATTTTTTGTAATATATTTACTGACAAGAATCGATTATAAAAAATTCGGCTTTAAGCAATTTCGATGGTGGAATAAAAAAATCCTCTATGAAATATTTAATCTTTCCTTTTGGACGACAATGCAATCGGTAATCAGTCTTTCTACTTGGATGTTCTTTTTGGTTGCCATTGAAAATCTGGGTGAAAGAGAACTGGCTGTATCTAATATCCTGCGAAGTGTCAGCTCACTTACTTTTATGATTATTGCAGCATTGAGTGCTACAGCTAACACCATAACCAGTAACCTTATCGGGTGCAACAGCGAACAAAATATAAATCTCGCTACAAACAGAATCATCAAACTTGCATATTGGATTGGAATCCCCCTAACTATAGCGTTGTTAATATTTTATCAACCGGTAACCAAGATATATACAGACAATCCTAACTTATTGGAAAATATTTTT
>JAZNVJ010000135.1:0-5936 GCA_045592765.1 Alphaproteobacteria bacterium
CGACTTCATCGCCAACAACTTTCAAATGTTCAACTACGTTTCCGTGAGAGAAAGTTACTAAATGTTCTTTACCCTCTCGCCAAATACGAAGATTAAGCCACACCGACAGAGCATTAACAACAGAAACACCCACGCCATGCAAACCACCGGAAACTTTGTATGAATTATTATCAAATTTTCCGCCCGAGTGCAATTCAGTCATAATAACTTCCGCAGCAGACACCCCTTCTTCCTTATGCATACCGACAGGAATTCCTCGACCATTGTCTCGAATTGTTGCTGAACCATCAGGATTAAGGATAACTTCTGTTTTATCGCAATAACCTGCTAAGGCTTCATCAATCGCATTATCCAAAACCTCATAAATCATATGATGCAAACCTGAGCCGTCATCAGTATCACCAATATACATACCCGGACGTTTACGAACCGCATCAAGCCCTTTTAAAACTTTAATTGAATCGGCGCCATAGGCTTTTTCTTCATTATTAATTTCTTCTGCGATATTTTCAGAACTCATATCTTGTTTTTCCTTATATTTTGCTAATTTTATTATAGAAAAACATACAACAAGTTCTGAAATTTACCAAGCAAAATTCTAAAGTTTTCCTAGATTTTGTGCATAAATTAATGAGCCTCTGTCCAATTACATCCAACCCCTACTTCTACCACAAAAGGAACATCCATTTTCACTACATTTTCCATAGCCTGCCTGATAATTTGAATCGATTGTTCGACCTCAGAATCGGGCGCCTCAAACACAAGCTCATCATGCACTTGCAGAAGCATTTTAGTTCTCAAGTCGGCTGTTTTAAGCTCTTTTTCAACCCTATTCATTGCAAGCTTTATAATATCAGCTGCACCACCTTGAATTGGGGCATTAATTGCTGCCCGCTCAGCATTCGCTACAGTTTTCTTGTTAGGATCATTTATACCAAACACCGAACATTTGCGCCCGAAAGGTGTTTGTATATAACCATGTTTATGTGCAAACGCTATGGTATTCTCCATATATTTTTTAATTTCTGGCATCTGATGAAAATAGGCATCTATATACGCTTTTGCAGCAGAGGCATCCACCCCTATATTTTTTGCCAAACCATAAGCAGAAATACCATAAACAACACCAAAGTTGATAGCTTTTGCTTGACGTCGCAAATTAGCATCGACTTTATCGGGAGGAACACCAAATACATGAGATGCGGTAGCAGTGTGAACATCTACTCCATCGGCAAAAGCTTTTTTTAAAGCTTTTACATCCGCGACATTAGCCAATAAACGCAATTCCACCTGCGAATAATCAGCAGAAATTAACTTGTATCCAGATTTAGCAATAAAACAAGAACGAATTTTTTTACCATCTTCAGAACGAATGGGAATGTTTTGTAAATTAGGATTAACCGAGCTTAAACGCCCAGTATTTGCCACTGTTTGTAAGTAAGTAGTATGAATTCGAGAGTTTTTATCTAACAAGGCAAACAAAGAATCGGTATAAGTTGACTTTAATTTACTTAATTCACGCCACTCTAAAACTTTTTGCGCCAATAAATTGCCTTCAGCGGACAATTCCTCTAAAACTTCTGCTCCGGTAGCCCATGCTCCACTAGCAGTTTTTTTACCTTTTATACCTTGCTTGGCAAATAGAATTTCCCCCAATTGTTTAGGTGAGCCCACATTAAATTCCTCTCCGGCAATTTGAAAAATCTGTCTCTGTAAAGAAACCAAAGATTCTTCAAAATATTTACTTAAGTTTTGTAGTGCAACAGAATCCACAAAAACTCCTTCTTTTTCCATATCGTATAAGATTTTAAGAAGTGGACGATCATAATTCTCATAAACCGACACCATATGTTCTGAAATCAGGCGTTGTTTTAAGATAGAATGTAAGCGTAAACAAAAATCTGCTCTCTCACATAAATAATCTCGAGCAACATTTGGCTCCACTTGAGAAAATAAAATTTTATTTTTTCCGCTACCAATAATATCTTCTATTTTTTGCAAATTATGCTCTAAAAAACCAAAAACCAATCCATCTAAATTATGTCCATGTTCTAAACCACCTAACACATACGACATCACTGAAATATCATCATATGAAAAGCAATCAAAATCTTCTATAATTTGCCCTAAAAAATGAAGGGCTGTTTTCAATCCACAACCGACCTTCAAAATCGAACGACAGGAAAATAGAGGCAACAATATTTGCTTTAGACGGGCGGTTGATATGCTTTGTGTTGGCATAGAAAAAAGATCAAGATTAGAATGTGGCACATTTAAAGGAACAAAGCACGCTTGGCCAGATGCAAGAGCAAAAGCAATCCCACACACTTTATCAAAAAATGGATTTATTCCATCTCCGATAACCTCTATTGCTAAAACTCCTGTTTCGTCAACACCCTTCAGCCATGCTTTTAATTCACTCTCAGAAACAATAGTTTTATAGTTACATTCAATATTTTTAAATACACCGTTCACTTCCCTATTCCCAACATCTGAACAGCGTTCAGATATCCACTTTTCTACACGCGGCCTTAGAGTCTTAAGGTCATATGTTGTGATAAATTTATTTAACTTATCTGCTTCAGGAATACAACAGGCGTATTCTTTTATTTCATGCTCAACAGGAACATCTTTTTTTAGAGTTACTAACTGTAAAGATATTCTGGCATTTTCAGCATTATCAATCAAAGCTTGTCTACGCTTTTCTTGTTTTATTTCCGATGCTTTTGCAAGAACAGCTTCTAAAGAACCATATTCATTTATTAATTGCGCCGCAGTTTTGGGTCCAATACCAGGAACTCCGGGAACATTATCGATACTATCTCCTGAAAGAGCTTGAACCTCCACAACCTTATCCGGATAAACACCAAATTTTTCTTTTACATCTTCGGGAGTAAAAAATTTGTCCTTCATCGGATCATAAAACTCAACCCCTGGACGAATAAGTTGCATAAGATCCTTATCTCCGGAAACAATAGTTACATTTATTCCTTGCGAAAGAGCTTTTGATGTATAGGTCGCTATTAAATCATCAGCTTCAAAACCTTCCATCTCCAAATAATGTAAATTAAGAGCATCCACCGCTTCGCGAATAATAGGAAATTGAGGAATTAAATCTTCTGGTATTTCCTTGCGAGTTCCTTTATAATCAGGAAAAATATCGTTACGAAAATTTTGACGTTTAGCATCAAATAGAACTAAGCAATAATCACAACCTATTTTTGAGGTAAGCTTCAAAAACATATTGGTAAAACCATATACCGCATTTACCGGCGTGCCATCCGGTGCAGTTAATGGAGGCAATCCATAAAAAGCTCTAAATATATAACCGGATCCGTCAATTAAACAAATTTTTTTAGACATTTGATACTCCTTAAGAACAAAAACATCATAATCTATAAAATATCTTTAGCCAACAGCAAATAAACCTTTTTGCGGATAAATATTCATTAACCTATTTATGATATTATTTTAACTTGGAAAGGAAAAGAATCGTGGTAAAAAAGACTAAAAAGAAGAAGAAAAAAAACAACAAAAAAAAGCGTTTGCTTAATAATAAACAAATTTTTTGGTTAAAATGTGCTCTGTTTTTGCTTTTTATCATTAGCTTATATATCGGATATTGTTTATTAACACTGCCGAATATGAATGATGCAATAAACAGAACCAGATTGCCTTCGACAACCATTATTGCTGACAATGGTAACGAAATCCAAACTTTTGGAACAATTTACTCGGAAGTTATTCGTTCTGAAGAGCTTCCGCAATATGTTGTGGATGCTATTATTTATACTGAAGATAAAAGATTCTATAGTCACTTTGGCTTTGATATCATATCCTTTACCAGAGCCATGATAGCCAACATATTCGCCGGCCGATATGCTCAAGGAGGAAGCACAATCTCGCAGCAAGTTGCGAAAAACCTGTTTCTAACTTCTGAAAAAAGCATCAGACGTAAAGTTCAAGAACTCCTTATTGCGTTTTGGTTAGAATATAAGTTTTCTAAAGAACAGATTCTAACATTATACCTAAATAGAGTATATTTAGGAGCTGGAACTTATGGTATCGAAGCGGCAAGCCAAAAGTATTTTCAAAAAACATCTCGAGATATAAACTTTATGGAAGCCGCAATCATTGCCGGAATGCTAAAAGCACCATCCAGATATAATCCTATAACATCAAAAGAAAGAGCTATAGAACGAGCAAAAGTTGTTTTACAAGTGATGAAACAAAACAACCTCATTGATGAGGAAAATGAACGTATTATTTTAAATATGCCTCTGGGAAAGGAAAAAAAAGCAAAAGTAAAAAACGCATCTTACTTTGCGGATTGGGCATATAATGAAATTAATGCTTATCTCGGAGAACGAGATGCTGATGTTTATGCTCTAACAACTCTAGATCAAGATCTGCAAGAAAAGGCATCGCAAATTTTACAAGAAACCATCGCAGCAAATCAAGATAAAAATGTAACTCAAGGAGCTGTGGTAATCATGGATTTAGAGGGTAAAATCAAGGCAATGGTTGGGGGAACAAATTATAATAAATCTCAGTTTAATCGAGCAACAATGGCTCAAAGACAACCTGGCTCAGCATTTAAGCCTTTTGTATATTTAACTGCTTTACAAAATGGTTGGAAACCTGATGACATTATTACAGATAAACCTATAAAAATAAAAAATTGGCAACCGGAAAACTCTGATAAAAAAATTTATGGCGATGTTACCTTAAAATATGCGCTAGCAAAATCTCTAAACTTAGCAACAATTAATCTAGCACAGCAATTAAATGGAAATAAAATTATAGATAACGCTCATAAAATGGGGGTATCTGCACAAATAGAAAACTCGCCTTCTTTGGCTTTGGGAACATTTGAAGTTACAGTTTTGGATATGGTTACAGCTTATACCTCAATAGCTAATGGTGGTTTTGCAGTTTGGCCTCACGCTATAGAAGAAATTTACTCTCGTAACGGATTTCAACTATATCAAAGAAAAAAAGAAGAAAAACAGAGAATTATTGACAATGAAACAATAAAACAACTAACAAAAATGCTGGAAAAAGTAATCAAAAGTGGGACTGGTCACAGAGCAAACATAAGATCTTTTGCCGCAGGAAAAACCGGAACAACTCAAGATAATCGTGACGCATGGTTTGTTGGTTTTACTGATAGTTTGGTTGCTGCGGTTTGGCTCGGAAATGATGATAACACCCCGATGAATGGGGTTTATGGCTCAGGACTACCTGCTATAATTTGGAAAAAAATAATGCAAACCAACAATTAAAAAATAGTGCTTTTATAATAACTTTTATTATATATAATGTATAATAACGGTATTTATTTATGAGGATAAAAAATGACACAAAAACCTGTACTACTTATGATTTTAGACGGATGGGGATATAGAGAAGAAAAAACTTCTGATAATGCTATTGAAATGGGAAACACTCCTAATTGGCATAGGATGTACAATGATAATCCTCATTGTTTGATTGAAACCTATGGTTTAGCTGTAGGTTTGCCAGAAGGACAAATGGGCAATTCTGAAGTTGGACACACAAACTTAGGTGCAGGACGTGTAGTAATGCAAGACTTACCTAAAATTGACTTGGCTGTAAAAGATGGTAGCCTTGCTCAAAATCCTACCTTAGTAAAAATGATTGATAAGCTCAAAAATACAGGTAAAGCAGCCCATGTTATGGGATTAATGTCTCCCGGTGGTGTGCATTCTTCACAAAACCACATTGTTGCTTTGTGTAAAATTTTAGATGCTCAAGGAATAAAAACTTGGGTACATGCTTTTTTAGATGGAAGAGATACCCCGCCTTCTTCTGCTGTTGATTATTTGGCCGAATTTGAGAAATCCATTCAAAGCTTGAACAATGTAAAAATTGCAACTATTGAAGGTCGTTTTTATGCTATGGATAGAGATAAA